>DAIEIL010000071.1 GCA_027352645.1 Rhodobiaceae bacterium
CTGCGCATTCGCGGCATCGCGAACATCGTGCTGACCGGCATCACCACCGATGTCTGCGTCCATACGACCATGCGCGAAGCGAACGATCGCGGGTTCGAATGCCTGATCCTTGAGGATTGCTGCGGCGCGACGGATCGTTCAAACCACGAACACGCGATCAAGATGGTGAAGATGCAGGGTGGCGTCTTCGGCTCGGTTTCGACCGCCAATGACCTTATTGCGGCGCTGTCTTGAGCTTGACGCCCGCGGCCCCACGTCCGGCCTGGGCGCGGGCTTCATGCAGCATGTGCAGCGTGAACTTGCGCACTTCCATTCGGCTCTCGGTGATATGCGCCCGCAGAAGGATCTGCGCCTCCGTCACATTGCGCCGCGCGATCAATCTCAACACTTTCGCGTGCTCTTCATAGGTAACGTCGACACGCCGCGCATTGAGGAAGTCGAGACGACGAATGATGCGGATCTTCTCGGTAATGTCGCCATGGATGCGCGCCATCTCGGTATTGCCCGCGGCCTTCACCAGCGATGAATGGAATGCCTCGTCAAGTGCCGCCACCTTGCGCGCGTCCTGCTCCCGCTCGGCCGCGGGCACAAGCCATGTCTCCCTGAGCTCCTTGAGAACGGCGGGCTCATCCGACTGGCATATGCGCTCGACGGCGGCGCATTCGATGATGATGCGCAAATCATAGAGTTCATCGAAACGCACGAAGTCGAAGGGCCGGATATGCCATCCGCTGCGGAACTCGACTTCGACATAGCCCTCATGCCTCAGCCGGTAAAGCGCATCGCGCACCGGCGTTCGCGACAGGCCGTATCGCTCGGCCAACTCCGTTTCGGTAAAGCGGTCTCCGGGCAAAAGCCGGAAGTCGAAGATATCGGCCTTGATCTGGAGATAAACCGTTTCCGCCGCGCGATTGGCCTTTTTGGTAAGCATGATACTTCCGCAATGCAAGCCTAATGGCCTGCCATGCTACGTCCTATATTCGTGCGATCCGCCTGCTCGATCGGCGTCTCATAGACGATCTTTCCATCGAACATGACAAGGATACGATCGGAAAGCTCCAGCAATTCGTCGAGATCTTCGCTGACGAGAAGCACCGCAGCACCTCGATTCCTCGCCTCCACGATCTGTCCGTGAATATCGGCAACGGCTGCGAAATCAAGTCCAAACACTGGATTGGCCGCGACGAGCACATCGACCTGACCGCCGAGTTCGCGCGCAAGTACGGCGCGCTGCACATTGCCGCCGGAAAGCGTGGCGATAGGCGCATCGGGCGACGAGGTTTTCACGCGATAGCGCTCAATGAGCCCTCGTGCCTCCGCCCTCATGCGCGACTTGCTCAGCCACACGCCCTTGGAGAATGGCGGTTGATCGAAGTTGCGAAACGCCATGTTCTCGGCAACGCTCATCCGCCCGACACAGGCATTATGCAGCGGCTCTTCAGGAAGAAGCGCAAGCTTGTGGCGCAACATCTCCGCGCGCGTCGCATGATAGGTGTCGCCCTGCACCGTGATCGCGCCGCCCGTTAGTGGCCTTTGTCCCGCCAGAACCTCCACAAGCTCGCTTTGCCCGTTGCCGGAGACGCCGGCTATGCCGACGATCTCACCCGCCGCGACATCGAGATCGACGCCATTGACAGCGGCATCACCATTCTCGTCATCCGCGGTCAGCCCACGCACCTGCAGGCATATCACACCCGGCGCCCGTTCCGTCCGCGTCGCCGCGGGCGCGATGTCGCGCTCGCCAATCATCATCTTCGCCATCGCATCGACGGTGAGGTCGGCCACCTTTCCGCCGCCGACATAGTGTCCGCGGCGCAGTACCGAAACCTCATCGGCATAGGCGAGAACCTCACGGAACTTATGCGTTATGATGAGCACGGTGATTCCGCCCGTATGGGCCATATCGCGGACCAGCCCCAGAATCTCGTCGGCCTCCTGCGGCGTAAGCACGGAAGTCGGCTCGTCGAGAATGAGAAACCGCGCATTAAGATAGAGCTGCTTGAGAATTTCGGCCTTCTGTTTCTCTCCCGCAGCAAGGCTTGCCACAGGCAGGTCCAGCGGCACCGAGAAAGGCATGCTGTCGACGAAAGCGGAAAGTTCCGCACGCTCTTTCTTCCAATCGATGAAGGCGGTTACATGCGAGCGCCCCATGACGAGATTCTCGAGAACCGTCATTGAGGGGACCAGCGTGAAGTGCTGATAGACCATGCCGATGCCGAGCATGTGAGCCTGGCGCGGATTGTCGATTTCGACTTCCTTGTCATTGACCATCACCGCGCCCGTATCCGGCGTGTAGAAGCCCATGATGCATTTGACGAGGGTGGACTTGCCCGCGCCGTTCTCGCCGAGCAGCGCATGAACGGAACCGGCCTCGACCCGCAGGGACACGCTGGCAAGAGCGGCGATGCCACCGAAGCTCTTGCTCATGTCGACGACTTCCAGCTTCACCGCTTTTTGCGGCGGGACGGGCTCATGAACCAGCGCACTCGTCATGGGATCCTCCTACCGCGTTACGCTGAGTTCGCCGGGAGCACCCGCAATGTGCCGGTGCGACGACGAGGAAAGGACGAGAATGAGCAAGGTGAGCACATAGGGCGCCGCGTTGAAGAGATAATAGCCTTGCGTCACGCCGACCGATTGCAGCGCCGGCCCCAGTGCACTTGCGCCGCCGAAGAGAAGCGACGCCCAAAGGCAATTCATCGGGTTCCAGCGCGCGAAGATGACCAGCGCCACAGCCGTGATGCCCTGACCGCTCGAGAGTCCCTCGTTCCAGCTTCCGGGATAGTAAAGCGAGAGGAAGGACCCGCCGACACCCGCCATGAAGCCGCCAAAGGCCGTTGCCGCGAGACGAACGGCAAGTGGCGAGTATCCCATGGCGCGCGCGGCATCCGAACTATCGCCGACGATCCGCAGGATGAGGCCCCAGCGCGTATTGCGCAGCGCCCAGAGGAACACAGGCGCGAGTACGACGCCGATGATGAAGAGAGCATTGATCTTCAATGCCGACTGAACCTGTTGCAGATCGCTCCACCAGCCAAAATTGATCGACGGCAGGTTCGGTGCCTGCGGCTGCACCAGCGGCTTTCCAAGATAGAAGGCAAGGCCTGTTCCCAACAGCATCAGCGCGATGCCAACCGCGATGTCATTGACCTTGGGTAGGCTGCAAATACCTGCGTGAAGCATGCCGAATGCAATGCCGACCAGCCCCGCAACCAGCACACCGAGCCAGGGCGAACCCGTGAGATAGGCAATGCCATAGCCGCTCATCGCGCCCATGATCAGTGTGCCTTCCAGACCCAAATTGATGCGGCCGCTTTTCTCCGTCACCATTTCGCCAAGGCTGACGAACAGAAACGGCGTCGAGATGCGGATCGCCCCGGCGAAAATGGCGAGCGGAACTCCCCACCAGCCGATAGAGGTTTCATCCATCATTCGGCTCCTTTGGCTGCGGCGACCGCGCTCGTTCGCGGTTTGATGCGCGGGAGCCAGCCAAGAATATTGAGATGCCCCTGCACGCTCTCGCTCGCGAGCAGAATGACGAAGATGATGCCCTGCAGAACGACGACGCTCGCATCGGGCATGTCGAGTCTGCGTTGCAGCAATCCGCCGCTCGCGTCGATGCCGCCAAGGAGAATGGCGACCGGAATGACGATCAGCGGATTTTGCCGGGCGAGAAAAGCGACGAGAATGCCCGTCAGCCCATAGCCGGACGCGATGGTCGCGTTGGCGCGTCCCTGAACGGCTGCAACTTCTATCATGCCGCCGAGCCCGGCCGCCGCGCCACCAAGGAAAGTCACGACGAGGATAAGCCGTCCAACCGGCAGGCCCGCCATGCGCGCCGCCCTGACATTGCCGCCGACCATGCGGGCCGCGAATCCGAAAGTCGTGTGAAACATGAGCACATAGGCGACGATGCAGAAGAGCAGGCCGAAGATAAGCCCCACATGAATGTCCATGCCGGGGATGTTGCCGAGCATGGCCCAGTCCGGAAGCGCGCGCGTCGATGGCTTGTTGAGGCTCGTCGGATCTCGCATCGGCCCCTCGACCATCTGGTTGAGGACGGCGATGCAGATATAGGACAGCAGCAGGCTCGAGATCGTTTCATTGACGCCGCGCCAATGCCTGAGCGCGCCCGCGCTTGCGATGATCGCGCCGCCGGCGCACATCCCCGCGATTACCATGACGCCCTGCACGATCAGCGCAGGTGCATTCATGTCGGAAAGGAGCAGGCCAGCTGCGGCAGCGGCAAGACCACCCAGCACAAATGCCCCCTCACCCCCGATGATGACCATGCCCATCTGCGCTGGAAGCGCGGTGCACAAGGCCGTCAACAGTAATGGCGCAGATCGCAGCAGCGTGTTCTGCCACGAGAACCAGGAGCCGAAAGCCCCCATATACATCAGATCGTAGACATCGAGAGGATTGACGCCGGACAAGGCGACGAAGATGCCGAAGACAATCAGGCTGAGCACGATGGCGAAAAGAGAGACGGCGAAAATTTTCGCTCCGGCTCCAAAACGCAATACCAGATCACTGTTCATATTCGGTCCCGTCCGGCGTCAAGTACAGGTTCAGGCAGGACTCACGAGGTCGAACCGATGACGCCTTCGACGAGATAGCTCATCGATTCCAGCGCGATATCGGTCTGTCCTTGCGACACGCTCGCCGCAATCACGGTGTTGCCCTTGTTGTCCTTGATCGGGCCCTTGAAGATGACGAATGTTCCGGCCTCCAACTGGGCTTTCACGGCGTCAGCCTGCTTGCGCGCAGCGGCGCCAACCATCGCGCCATAGGGCGAGGTCTTGACGATCTTCTCCTTCAGGCCGCCGCGCACGAGATGCGGAATGGTCTTGCCCGCCAGCACATCGGCCACGAAGGACGGATAGAGCACTTCCCAGTTCCATTCGGCACCGGTGAGATAGCCCTTGGGTGCGAGCGCCGCCTGATTGGCGTGATAGCCGGTCGTGAACATGCCGCGCTTCTCAGCCGTCTCGACGACGACCTTGGGGCTGTCCACATGGCAGGTGACGACGTCAATGCCCTGATCGGCCATGCTGTTTGTGGCTTCGGCTTCCTTGACCGGCATCGACCAGTCGCCCGTGAAGATCACCTGCGTGGTGATCGAGGGATCGACCGAACGTGCGCCGAGCGTGAAGGCGTTGATGTTGCGAAGAACCTGCGGGATGGGCTTTGCCGCGATGAAGCCGAGTTTCTTCGACTTCGTCGCGTGACCCGCCACGATTCCCGACAGATATTCGGCCTCGTCGATATAGCCGAAATAGCTGTGTGCATTGTCCGGCTCGCCCTCTTTCCATAGGCCGCCACAATGCATGAACGTGACATCCGGATATTTCTTCGCGAGCTTCAGAACATAGGGATCGAAATATCCGAACGAGGTCGGGAAGATGAGCTTCGCGCCATCGAGATTGATCATGCTTTCCATGGTCTTCTCGACATCGACGGTCTCGGGAACGCGCTCTTCCTCGGTGACCTTCACACCGGGAAGCTTCTTGAGCGCGGCCGCGCCTTGCGCATGCGCCTGATTGTAACCGTAGTCGTCGCGCGGACCGACATAGATGAAGCCGACGGACAGCGATCCCGCCGCGAGCGCACGCCCGAAGGGCAGCGACGACACAGCGAGGCCGGCAGCGCCCACGGCGCCCGACAGAAGAAGAGAACGACGTGAAATTTCGAGCTTGTTCGACACGGTGACTTACCCCTCAGCACCTTCGGCCATCCCCTCATGGGAGCCAATCTTGTATACAAGAGCAAATGCCGTGCCATGCGCCTCGCAGGGTCCAAGCCATTGTTTTCATGGAGAGGGGCGCAGCCGCCATCGAACGCAAGCTTGTCCACGCGCACAAAAACCATGCATCAGCACGAACGACTGCATGCAAAATCTACAAGGGTGGTGAACGAAACGTCCGTATGCGGCTCAGAACCCGTCGAAATGGGCCAGACATCTCGCGCGCTCGTGATCATCCATGAACCCGGCGAGAAATGCGTTGCGCGCCATTGTGCGAAGTTCATCCGCAGACAGCGAAAGATGGTCGACGACGGCCGTGAAATTGTTGCCGACATAGCCGTTGCTGTTGCTGTTGCCGTGGCCGATGCGATCAACGCCGAGAATATCAAGCGCCTCCCACACATATTCCGGGATGCCAAAACAAGGAGGGCCGCGCCGCTTCAGAAAAGCGGGCGGCCCTCTGTCTCGCTGTCTGGCGACAGCTCAATTACTTCGGCAGATCGCCGACCACGCCTTCAACGAGCCAATCCATGCTCGAGATGCTGCCGTCATCAAGCACGACGCCCTCAGTGGACTTGGCAATGCCTTTCTGATCCTTGAGCGGGCCCTTGAAGATGACGATCTTGCCGCTCTTGATGCCTTCTTCGGTCGCCTTGGCCGCGGCGATGACATTGTCGGGCATGTTGTGGTAGGGCGCCATTTCCAGCATGCCGGAAGCTAGGCCGCCCCAGGTGTTGGCTGATTTCCAGGTGCCGTCGAGCACGTCCTGTACGCGCTTGACGTAGTAGGGACCCCAATTGTTGACCGAGGCGGTGAGCTGGGCGCCCGGAGCGAACTTCAACATGTCCGTCGCTTCGCCGAAGCCCTTGATGCCGCGCTGGGCATAGACCTGAAGCGGCGCAGTCGAGTCCGTATGCTGCGTGACGATATCGCAGCCCTGGTCGATAAGCGCCTTGGCCGCATCGCCTTCCTTGCCCGGATCGTACCAGGTGTTGACCATGATGAACTTCAATTTCGCGGCCGGGTTCACGCTACGCATGCCGAGCAGGAACGCATTCATGCCCATGATGACTTCGGGGATCGGGATCGAGGCAATATAGCCCGCGACACCGGTCTTCGACATCATGCCGGCGATGACGCCCTGTACGTAGCGTCCTTCATAGAAGCGCGCCTCATAGACGCTGACATTGCTGGCAAGCTTGTAACCGGCGCAGTGCTCGAAATAGGTCTTCGGGAAGCGCTTCGCCGCCTTGATCGTCGGATCCATGTAGCCGAACGACGTCGTGAAAATGAGCTTGTGGCCCTTGGCGGCGAGGTTGGCGATGACGCGCTCGGCATCGGCGCTTTCCGGTACGTTTTCGACATAGGTCGTCTTCACCTTGTCGCCGAACTTCTTGACGATATCCATCCGGCCCACATCATGCTGATAGGTCCAGCCGAAATCGCCGACCGGTCCGAAATAGACGAAGCCGACCTTGAGAACGTCTTCGGCCAACGCCGGCGTGACGATCTTCGGAGCCGCGGCGGTGACAAGCCCGGCTCCCAGAAGTTTGTTGAAATTTCTACGATTCATCATTGAAGCAGACTCCTTGTCATTTACTGGCCCATTCAAAGCCCGAAGACCGTCCGTAAACTGTCCCTGGAGCGACCCCCAAGGTCTCGTAACCTCGCCCCATTGCGGGCGATTTCCTTATCCCGCCGCGTGGAATGTCTTTCCGAGACTTGCGGGGGCGTTGAGCCTGATGCGCTTTCGATCGCGCGAAATCGCAACCAGCACCACGACCGTCGATGCGTAAGGCAGCGCCGAAATGAACTGCGACGGGATGTGGACACCGAAGCCCTGGATGTAGAGCGACAGGTACATGATGCTGCCGAAGAGATAGGCGCCGACGACAAGCCAGAATGGACGCCACGTCGCGAAGACCACGAGCGCCAGCGCGATCCATCCGCGCCCGGCCGTCATGCCTTCCGACCAGCTGGTGTTGTAGGCAATCGCCATATAGGCACCCGCAAGGCCCGCCATGCCTCCGCCGAACATCACCGCGAGATAACGGATCTTGATGACGGGAAAGCCGATCGCATGCGCGGCATCATGGGAGTCACCGACCGCGCGCAGCACGAGACCCGCATGTGTCTTGAAGAGAAACCAATAGATCGCGCAGACGAGAGCGAAGCTCAGATAGACCAGAACGTCCTGTCCGAAAAAAACGGGACCGAAGAACGGAATGTCCGAAAGTCCGGGAACGTGAATCTGCGGCAGCCGCTTCACCACCATGCCGACATAGGCCTTGCCTATCAATGCGCTGAGGCCCGTACCGAAGATGGTAAGTGCAAGCCCCGTCGCAACCTGATTCGAGAGGAAGGAGAGCGTCAGAACCGCGAAGATGAGCGACGTGAGAACGCCCGCAGAAACGCCCGCTAGAATGCCCAGCGTCGAGCTGCCTGTCGTCACGGCAACGGCGAACGCAATGACGGCGCTGACCAGCATCATGCCTTCAACACCAAGATTGAGTACGCCTGCGCGTTCTGCGACGAGTTCGCCTGCAGCGGCGAGAAGCAACGGCGTCGAAGCGACAACGACGCTGAGAAGGAAACTTGTGTAGTGAAAGTCCATGAGTTCGTGGTCCCCTTTATGCGCGCAGGGCGGCCGGACGCGAGGACCGGAGACGAAGGCGATAGAGAATGAGCGTGTCGCAACCGAGCAGATAGAAGAGCAATACGCCCTGGAAAATGCCTGTGACGGCGCTGGGAAGGGCCAACTCGATCTGCGCCGCCTCACCGCCAAGATAGGAAAGGCCGAGCAGCAAGGCCGCGAACACGACGCCGATGGGATGCAGGCGACCGAGGAACGCGACAATGATCGCCGTGTAACCATAGCCGGGAGAGATTTGCGGCGTGAGCTGGCCGATCGGACCGCTGACTTCGAGCGTGCCGGCAATTCCCGCAAGCCCACCCGTCAGCGCGAGCGCGGTCCATACGAGCCTGGTTTCCTTGAAACCGGCGAAGCGCGCGGCACGCGGCGCGAAGCCCTGAACGCGCAACTGAAATCCGAGCAGCGAGCGTGTCAGCAGAAGCCACCCTGCCGCTGCAGCGGCAAGCGCGAAGAATATGCCGAGATGAAGCCGCGTTCCTTCGATAATCGTGGGATTCGTCGCATTCGCGCTGAACATGGCCGTCTGCGGAAATCCGAAACCCTGCGGGTCGCGCCACGGACCGGTCACCATGTAGATGAGGATAAGCTGCGCGATATAGGTCAGCATCAAGCTCGTCAGGATTTCGTTCGCATTGAACTGCGTACGCAGCAGGGCGACGAGCATCGCCCACAGCATTCCGCCAATCATGCCCGCGATCAGCATCAACGGGAAAAGCAGCGAAAAGGGCAGATCGGGAAAGGCGAGACCGATGCCGCCGCCGAAAAGTGCGCCGATGGTGAACTCACCTTCCGCGCCGATGTCCCAGACATTGGCGCGATAGGCGAGCGAGATTCCGACACCCATGAGAATGAGTGGCGAGGCCTTGACGAGCAGCTCCGTCGCGCCATTCTCGGCAACCAGCGGCTCGATGAGGAAAGTGTAGAGAGAGATGACCGGATCTTTTCCGAGCACAAGAAAGATGACGGCCATGGTGGCGATCGTTAGCGCTATGGCGAGAACGGGTGAAGCATAGCTCCAGAACTTCGACTGAAATCCACGCGGTTCGAGCTTAAGCTGCATGACTGTCTCCAACCGGATCGCTGATACCGCCCATGAGAATGCCGATCTCCGAAACGCTGGTTGCGCTGACGGCCTTGGGCGCGGAGAGTCGACCGCCTGCAATCACGGCGATGTTGTCGCAGAGTGTGAAAATCTCATCGAGATCCTGGGAGATCAGGACAACCGCCGCGCCTTCATTGGCGAGCTCGATGATCGCCTGATGGATGGCGGCAGCGGCGCCCGCATCGACGCCCCATGTCGGCTGGCTCACGACAAGCACCTTGGGCTTCTGGAGCACTTCGCGGCCGATCACGAATTTCTGCAGATTGCCGCCGGAGAGAGCACGCGCCTCCGCCTTGGGGCCGACGGTGCGCACGTCGAACACCCTGATCACCTCCTGCGCGAATTCCGTCGTCTTGCCGTGATCTATCAAGCCGAGCCGCGCCAGCGAATGGCGGATATGACCGGAGAGAAAGGCATTTTCCGAGAGCGTCATGGCCGATACTGCGCCATGCCCGTTGCGCTCTTCAGGCACGAAGCTCGCGCCAATGGTGCGGCGCTGCGACGGTCCCATATGTCCCGCGGGTACGCCGTCGATCAGAATGGTCTGGGGCTTTCCCGAATAGACCTCCCCCGACAACGCATCCATGAGTTCGGTCTGGCCGTTTCCCGCGATGCCGCCAATTCCGAGGATTTCGCCGCCACGCACAGAAAAGGAGATTTCGCGGAGGCTGGTTCCGAACTGATCGTCGGAAACGAGCGTCAGCCGGCTGACCTCGAGGCGCGGAGGTCCGTCGACCGCGCCCGCGCGCATGGCGGATGGCGGCTTCAATTCCATGCCGATCATGAGTTCGGCGAGTTGCTTTGCCGACGACTCGCGCGGATCGCAATGCGCAACGACGCGACCGAGGCGCATGATCGTCGCCTTCTCGCAGAGCGCGCGAATTTCCTCGAGCTTGTGGCTGATATAAAGAATGGAACAGCCTTCGCTCGCGAGACGGCGCAGGGTCTCGAAGAGCTTCTCGACCTCCTGCGGCGTCAGCACCGAGGTCGGCTCATCCATGATGAGCAATTTCGGGCTCTGCAACAGGCAGCGCACAATTTCGATACGCTGGCGTTCGCCGACCGAGAGATCGTGGACGGCGCGGTCGGGATCGAGCGGAAGTCCGTAATTGGTCGATATCTCGACGATGCGCTCCCGAAGCCCTTCGCGGTCCTTCGGGTCGCTGAGGCCGAGCGCAATATTCTCCGCAACCGTCAGCGCCTCGAAGAGCGAGAAATGCTGAAACACCATGCCGATGCCGAGCTTACGCGCATGATTTGGGTTGGCGATCGATACTGCCTCGCCCTGCCAAAGGATTTCTCCTTCATCGGGCCGAAGCACGCCATAGATGATCTTGACCAGAGTGCTCTTGCCTGCACCGTTCTCTCCGAGCAGCGCGTGGATCTCGCCCGGCATAACGGTCAGATCGACATGATCGTTGGCGAGGCAACCGGGAAATTGCTTCACAATGCCGGTCAGCTTGAGCAATGGCGTGTCGGTCATGGCGATCTCCTCAAACTCCTGTCGCCACAGGCGCGGTGGCTACGCCCAATCGTTGCAATTCCGCGGCCACGCGAAGCGCGAGATCCTCGCGCCACGGCGCGGCGATGATCTGAACACCAAGCGGCAAGTCGCCTCCCCTATGGACGGGCGCCACGACGACTGGAAATCCGATGCAGGAAATGGGCTGCGTGAAGAGGCCGAGATTGGGCCTGAGCGGCACCGTCTCTTCGCCGAGCGTCAGAAACTTCTCGCCGACCTGGGGCGCCGCGCAGGGCGTTGCGGGCGCGAGAATGATGTCCACATCCTTGAAGAGCGCGAGAACCTGATCGTGGTACCAGCGACGGAAACGCTGCGCCTTGATGTACCAGGCGGCAGGCACCAGCGCGCCGGAGAGAAAGCGATAGCGCGTATCGGGATCAAAATCGGCGGTCCGCGTCCGCAGGCGGTCGATGTGCAGCGCGCTGCTTTCGCTCGTCGTGATGACGAAGGCGGCGGCGCGCCCTCGTGCGGCCTCAGGGATCACAACCTCGCGCGTCACGGAGAGCGCGGCCGCCACCTTCGCGACGGCTTCCAGCGCTTCTGGTCTTGCGCCGCGATTGAAATAGTCGCCCGCGACGGCCATGCGAAGACCGTTCGCGCCCGCATCAAGAGTCTCTGCGGTTTCAAGCACGGGCTTGCGCGCACATGCGGCATCGTGAGGGCCGTACCCCTGCATGACGTCGAAGGAAATCGCGAGATCTCGTACCGATCGCGCCAGAGGCCCGAGATGATCGAGGCTGTCGCAGAAGGGAAAGGTGCCGCTGCGCGGCAAGCGGCCATATGTGGGCTTCAGACCGAAGATGCCGCATAGCGCCGAAGGCACACGGATCGAGCCGTTCGTGTCTGAGCCGAGCGCCAACGGCACCATTCCGGCGGCGACCGCCGCGCCCGACCCGCTTGAGGATCCGCCAGACATATGAGCCGGGTTGTGCGGATTGCGGCAAATGCCGTCATGCGCGTTCTCGCCAGTGAAATCATAGGCATATTCGCCCATATTCAAACCGCCGACGAGCACCGCCCCAGCATCTGAAAGGCGCCGGATGAGCACCGCATCCTCCACAGCGGGCGCCCTGTCGCGATTGATCTTCGATCCGGCGCGGGTCGGCAGGCCCTCGATGTCGAACAGATTTTTGACGGCGAAGGGAACGCCCGCCAGCGGCCCAGGATCGTGCCCCGCGGCGACCATCATATCAATCTCCTGCGCCTTCTTCTCGGCGCGTACCAGCGTCAGGTCGGTAAACGCGTTGACCACACCATCCGTAGCCTCGATGCGCTCCTTCGTGCTGGCAAGGATATCGCGAGCCTTGGTGGCGCCGCCGCGAACGGCAGCCGCAATCTCGAAAGCGGAGCCCAGTGTAACCGTCATTCCGTTTCACCGGGACAGAAGACGGAGGCGGCCTCTGCTTCTTCGTCGGCTAACGGAAATTCGATCACCGTTGCGGCAATTGCGGCCGTCCGCTGAAGATTGGCAAGAACCTCCGCGCGATATTCTGGCGCGATCGGCAAGTCGACGATGGCCGATGCCGCATCAAGATAGGCGTCGAAATCAACCGGCACGGCCATGTTCATGCCTCCGCCGCCGCGAGCGCCGTGACGATCTGATCCGTCGTCGCCGTCCAGCCCACGATGCCGCCCTGCGCCCGCACCATGTCGAGCGTTGCCTGCTTGAAACCGGGGTGGTAACTCTCGGTCGCGTCCTCCGCGAGGAGGCACTCGAATCCGCGATCATTCGCCTCGCGCATCGTCGTCTGCACACAGACTTCGGTCGTCACGCCGGCAAAAATCAGGTGAGTAATGCGCTTGTTGGCGAGAATGGCACTGAGGTCGGTTGCGTGAAACGAGCCCTTCCCCGACTTGTCGAGCACGACCTCGCCGGGAAGCGGCGCAAGCTCGGGAATAATGTCGTGGCCGGGTTCACCGCGAATGAGAATGCGGCCCATCGGTCCTTGATCTCCGATCGTCACCTTGCCGCCGCCACGCTGGCGCTTGGACGGCGGACAATCGGACATGTCGGGCCTGTGCCCCTCTCTCGTATGAATGATCGGAAGTCCGGCGCCGCGCGCCGCGTCGAGCAAGCCCTTCACCGTCGGCACTATGGCCGAGAGAAGGCCGACATCATTGCCCAGCATTTCGCCAAATCCGCCAGGCTCGAGAAAGTCGCGCTGCATATCGATAACAATCAGCGCAGTGCTTTCGAGCGGAAACGAGAAGTCGTAGGGCTTGGCTGCGATAATCGGCATGGGACGACCTGCAAGTTACAGACGGAAAAACGATCTCCGCGCCCGAAGGAGCAGATGCGGAGATCGTCCCCCGCTTACGTTGCTGCCGCGCCACTGCGAGAAGCGCGGCAGCATTTCGCAATCAGAAGGTCCACATCACCATGACGTTCGGGTTGCTTTCGTTGGCACCGTCGAGACCGTACTTGTTGATCCAGACGTCATATTCGATGCCGGCCTTCAGTACGCCCGGCTTCGCACCCACCAGAGCACCAACGTCGAGCAGCAGCTGCGGCTGCGTGATCAGGCTGTTGGCCTTCGTACCGTTGCCGCCGTAAATGTTCACGCCGCCCTTTTCGCCGAAGGCATAGTCGGCAAAGCCGCCGAACGACCAGCTCGTCGAACCGATCGAGAAGGGGTAAAGCCAGTCGATGGTCACCTGACCGCCAAGACCCGTGTCCTTTGCCATGGCGTCGCGATAGCTCTTGCGGGCGTAGAAGTTGATGTCCGCAAAGGCAAAGCCGGGCAGGTCGAGCGAAAAGCCCGGACCGACGAGGATCGAGTGGCCGCGCGCCCAGAAATCGCCGCTCGAGTATTCGAAGTTGGCGGCCAGGAACGTGTCCTTAACGATACCGCCGAAGCCGAGTTCCTTGCCGAAGAACGTCTTTCCGATGCTGAGACGCGGCGACCACTCGCCGTAGGTCACAGTGCCCTTGCCGTCATTGCCAAGACCATCCTTGCCGTTATTTCCGCCAAACGGGTTGGAAACGTCGAAGAAGAAGTAGTTGTCGCCGTAGGACCAACCGTCGGCATGCTCGATGGACACAACGCCCTTGGCCTGATCGTCGATCTTGTTGCCGGACTTGTCGTAGTCCTGATAGCCCCGGCCATAGAGATACTGAATGTCCGTGTTGCTCCAGTCGGCGGCTTGGGCCGACACGCCCGCGAGCAGCGAGATCGACATCACGCCAGCGGCAATCGCCCCACCAACCGCCTTTGAAAAACCGTTGTTCGTTACAAACATCCCCGCACTACCTCGCTAAGTTGCACATTTACTTGTTTAGCCATCACGTCGCCCATCCAGCCGGCTGGTTCGAACGCATGCAGGGTGAATAGCAATCGGCGTACCAGTTCAGGTGAGGTCGAATTCAGGCGGCATATCGCATGTTTTGGGGATTTTCCGACCGATTGGTCAGGTTCCTGCACCGCGCCGCGTCACAAACCTGTCTTTTTGTATGCAGATGGCGCTTTTTCTGCTCATTGAGTGAGCGTATGCAGCATTTGCTCGAATGAAATGCAGTGCGTCGTCATGCCAGAGGTCGTTTCGATGTTGAAATTTGGAGGTCACTGTTACACATGCGCCACTATCGGCCCGGATGACCTGGCACAAACGCATGTCAGCCCTCGTTTGCCGAGGAAGCGAACGCATCCATCGACGCCGAACAAATATGCATCGCGCTGAAATGCGAGTTCTAGTCGGCACCCGACTGCACGCTCGCGAAGAAATTGGCATAGGCCATCCGTGCAGCGACGATATGTTCGCGCACGATGTCGGCCGCCATCACCTGATCCGCCCGCAGAATCGCGCGGACGATGTGATCGTGCTCCTCGAATGATTTCGCCATGCGATCCGGCGTGTAGAACTGCGCCTTGCGGAAAGGCGCGAGCCTTATCCTGATCTGCTGCGTCGCCTCGACGACGTAAGGATTATGCGAGCCCGCATATATAATGGCGTGAAAAGAGGCGTTTGCCTCTCCATAGCCCACGGCATCGCCCTGCCGCATGCGCTCGCGGCAGATTTCATGCGCCCGTTCGATCCGCGCGCGGTCTTCGCTCGTCATCTTGACGGCGGCGAGGCGCGCGCATGTCGCCTCAAGTTCCCCCATGAGTTCGAACATCTGATCAAGCTGGGGTGAAGATATCTCGGCGACCGTCATGGTCCGCCGCGCACCGCGCGTCACGAGCCCGATGGTGCTCAATTGCTTCAGTGCCTCGCGCACCGGAGTGCGCGAGACATCGAAACGCTCTGCCAATTGAACCTCATCGAGGCGAGTTCCCGGCGGAATCAGCCCGCTCGTGATCTCGTCCGCGATCCGGGTCCGGAGCTCGTCGGCCCTCGTGCCGCCGCGCCGCACCGCATTCGCGTCGAAGCGCAGAGCCATCAGCCGCCCCTCTTCCGCCCCTGAGGTCTCGGCCTCAGGTTCGGAGGAAGCCTCGGTCGGTAGTCGCTCGGTGTCCACGCACCCTCCCAGGTGATGATCGGCAAACGCGAAGCATGCGTTCATCAGGAGAGGGCCACCCGGATTCTGTTCAAACCGAAAGAAGAACGAAGTCTGACTTAGACACCAGACAGAGCGGGCAGACCCAATCGTCGGGAATCTCTTCAAAAGGCGTGCCAGCAGGAATGCCGCTGTCGGGATCCCCTTCGGCTTCGTCATAAATCCAACCGCAGACCTTGCAGACCCACTTGGCTTTCGTCTCGGTCGCCGTTCCGGAACCGATCGTCACTTTCATGTTCATGATGTCCTTCCGTTCATGCTGCCTGGACGCGGCGGGCCGCTTCCTGATGGGCATGACGCAATTCGGCAAGATCGAGTCCGGGCACTTCGCCATCGATGATGCGCCAACTGCCGGCAACCATGATCCGGTCTGCCGCATGCGCGCCGCAAATGACGATCGCGGCAACAGGGTCGTCGTAACCGGAAAACCTCAACTCATCGAGACGGAACATGGCGAAGTCTGCCTGTGCGCCCGGCGCGATGAGGCCAATATCCTTGCGGCCGAGGCAGCGCGCGGAACCTTCCGTCGCCCAGCGCAACGGGTCCCTGTAGGTGACGGCGCCGACGCCGCGCATGGCACGCTGCAACAGGAACGCCTGCCGCACCTCCTGCACAAGGTTCGAACTATCGGCCGCCGCCTCGCCATCGCAGGCAAGACCGACCGGCGCGCCAAGGTCTTCGAGCGCCTTGGGCGAGCAGACGCCCGAGCCGATGATCATGTTCGACGTGGGGCAATGGGCGATGCCTGTACCCGCCTCGCCCAGACGGCGCATTTCGTCGTCGGTGAAGTGGATGCCATGCGCGAACCAGACGCGATCCGAAACCCAGCCGAGGCTTTCAACATAATCGAGCGGACGCACGCCGAACTGCTGAACGCAATAATCGTTCTCGTCATAGGTTTCGGCGAGATGCGTATGGAGCCGCACGTCGAGCGTTTCGCCGAGCTTTGCACTCTCGCGCATCAGGTCGCCCGAAACGGAGAAAGGCGAGCAAGGCGCAAGCACCACCTGCCGCATCGCGCCCTCTTCTCGCTGATGCCAGCGCCCGACCAGCCGTTCGCAGTCGGCGAGGATCGTATCGATCTCCTGCGTCACCTGCCTGGGCGGCAAACCGCCATTCTCAACCGAGAGATCCATGGAGCCGCGGCAGAGAGCCACGCGAAGGCCGAGCTTTTCGGCCTCCTCCATCTGAATGTCGATTGCCTCTTCGAGGCCGGCCGGAAAGACGTAATGATGATCCGACGCGGTGGTGCAACCGGACATCAGCAGTTCCACCATTGCGAGTCTCGTCGCAAGACGAAATGTCTCCGGCTCCATCCGGCCCCAAACCGGATAAAGCGCCTTCAGCCAGTCGAAGAGCGCCTTGTCGGCGGCAGGACGGAAAGCGCGGGTCAGCGTCTGGTAGAAATGATGATGCGTATTGATGAGGCCGGGCAGGACGACATGCTCGGACGCATCGAACACCTCGCCGACCGGTACCGACGGCACCGCGCCCGCCGCCACCAGCTCAACGATGCGCGTGCCGTCGACTACGACGCCGCCCTCCGCGCCTTCGGCGAAAATGCCGAGCGGATTCTTGATCCATAAGGTCATGCGCTTACCTATTCCGCCGCCGCGAGCGCCTGGACACGCCGATCGAAGGCAAGCCGCCCCTTCTGCTCAAGCTCGAAGGCCTGACGCACGCGGCGCCGCACCCGCTCTTGCCGATCCGCTGTCGTCGCATAGCGATGAACAATGGTGCGGCCAAGCGCGATGTGGAAAGCCTCATCCGGCATGATCTTCTCGATCACATGCCGCGTCGCCTCCGGAATGCGCGGCATCAGCCCTGCGAACGCATTCATCACGCCGATTTCGCCCGTGATGTTATGAGCAGAGACGCGCTCCAGCGTATCGTCGCCACTGGCATAGAACTCCTGCACCCATTCCACATATTCCGGCTCAGGTACCCAGTCTTCCATCGAACTGCCCAGCGACTCGATGTGCGACTGCACGATCTTGCAATGGCGGCCTTCATCCGAAATTTGCGTGCAGAGACCAAAAAAGGCTTCTGGCTCCGGCGTATCCGCGAGCCAGGAACCGATGAAGTTCGCAGCCTGCCGCTCATACCAGCATTGAAACTTGAGCCACTCGAGGAGTTCCACGCGGCCGAGGGGACGAGAGGCGCCAAAACTCTTGGCGGCCTCGTCCTGGCCCTCACGCCATTTGCTCAGGCTTGCGACGAGATCGTCGTAGAAAGCCTTGGGATCCATCGCTTCCGCTGTTTCGGCGCTCATTCGGCGGCCTCCAGCATACGGACGCGGTCATGCGTAGCGTCGAACCATTCACCGGCGCGCAGGCAACCGACCGCGCGCAGGCGTTGATCGGTACGCATGGTTTCGTGGCCATCGGTCAGCAGGAAGTCGCTTTCCTCGATCCGCAACACACTGACTTCGGCCGACCGGCCGACGCCGAGCGTTCCATATTCATGGCTCTTGCGGATGGCAGCGGCGGCGCCGACCGTGTTCATGCTGATAACGTCGGTGAGCGACGCACCCAATGCCCAGATCTTCGTCATCGTGGTCGACATGGAGAAGACCGGCCCATCGACGTTAAATACGTTGAGATCCGTCGAAATCGTGTTGGGACGGAAGCCGCGCTCCATCAGCCGCAGCGCCGTCGGGATATGGAAGTCGCCGCCCGAATGGCCGATATCAAGAACGACACCGCGCTCCACCGCTGAAATGAACTGCGGCGTCGGTTCGCCCTTCGAATCGAGCTGGCCACCGCCGCCACGGAACGCATGGGTGATGATATCGCCAGGCCGCAGCGCATCGAGAAGGTCGTGATAGTCGATCACCGGCGTATGCGGGAAGGTGCCGAGATGGATCATGATCGGCAGGTCCTTGCCGATCTCCTTCGCCATTTCGAGGAAAGGCGACACCTTCGGATTGTCGGTATAGGTCGCGCGGACCTTGAACCCAACGATGACGTCGCGATTGGCTTCGAGCGCTTCGAGCGTTACCTCGGGATCGAGGTTTCGAAGATCGGCCGCGATCTTAAGCTGGTGGCAGATATAGCCCTTATTCGCGAGATAGATCTGGCAGGGATCCATGAAGGCCAGAACCTTGGTCTTCGTGTCCGGGTGGTCGATCACGGCGCGACGCGCGAGGCCGAAGATGGTAGCGCCCGCAGTTCCGGCATCGACGATGACCGGCACACCCGAGTTGACGCCCATCATGTCGGCGGGGAGGCAGAAGTCACCGAGGCCAACGAAGCAATGCGTATGAATGTCGATAAGGCCCGGTGTGACGAGGCAACCCGAGACGTCGATGACTTCGGCGTCGGCGACGTCTGCGCCCGCAGCCGCGCCGACCGCAGCGATCTTGCCGTCCACGACCAGCACATTGGCGATCGCGTCGAAGCCCGAAGCCGGGTCGATAACCCGGCCATTCTTGAGGAGGGTTTTCTTCACAGTGGGTAGAGTCATAGCCGTGCTCCCGAACAGGAGAAGAGAACCGTACGCAATAGGCGTTATGACGGAGGCTAACCCGTCATCTTGACTCAGGAGTCCCATCCAGGTGGTTCTCTAGACCCGGAAATTCCCAGCCGTGAGGCTGAGCATATGTATGCAAAGCGAATGCCATGGGCGAACGGCGGAATAGCGACGCTCTGACGCAATAACCGTCCGCATAAGCGACCCCGCATTGGTCAGAATGACCAAAAACTAGTCACCAGTGCCGCACTTCAACGCCGCATCCGCCGCCGCGCGCAAGATCGAGTGATAGCCGGTGCAACGGCAGACATGCCCGCCCAGCGCTTCGCGAATATCCGCCTCGTCGGGCATGGTCTCGCGCATCAGAAGCGCCGTCATTGCGAGCGTGAAGCCCGGCGCGCAATAGCCGCATTGGAAGGCGTTGCCCTCGCTGAAAGCCGCCATGACGGCGCGGCCTTCGGGCAGGCTGCCGAGCCCCTCGATCGTCGTGACCTTTCGGCCTTCCAGCCTGTAGGCCAGAAGCAGGCAGCCATTCATCGCGACATCGTCGACGAGGACCGTGCATGAGCCGCAGCGGCCGATGCCGCAACCGACCTTCGCGCCCGGCAAGCTCAGCCGGTCGCGCAGCAGATCGACAAAGCGGTCATCGGGCCGGGCGGCGATCTCCACCGGCTCGCCATTGAGAACGAAGCGGATGGTGATGCGCGTCTGATGGTGGGTCATGACCATTACTCCACAGCCGCGGTCATGCCGCCCGTCCGTGACAATATCTTCTCCGGGCTGAACGGCGCTTCCGCCACCCAGACGCCCACCGCATCGGCGACGGCTGCGGCTATTGCGGGTGAGACCGCTGAAATGCCGAGCTCGCCCACGCCGCGCGGACCGTAAGGATCGTCGGCGTCGAGTTCCTCCATGGCGAAGACGCGCATATTCGCGGGCGCGTCGGCGATCATGGGCACCATGTAGCTGTCGAAATTGCGCGAGGTGAAGGCGCCTCCCTCGATCAACGTGTCCTCGGTAAGCGTGAAGCCGAGCCCCTGGACGCCGCCGCCTTCGATCTGACCGCTGTAATTGGCCACATCCATGACGGGCCCGGCAGCCGTGTGCTGATCGAGATCGAGCACTTCCACCATGCCGGTCACCCGGTCCACGGCAACCCGCGCCAGCACAGCGCTGTGGCAATGAAGAAAGCGTGCATTGCCCTCCACGGTGCCGTGCGAAATCGGAAAGGCGAAGTTGCATTCGGCGGCCGGTCTCTCCGCCTCATCCAGAGATTGCGCCAGCGCCGCAAAGCCGAGCAGCGGCACATCGGACGCATTTCGCCGCGCGTCGTAGATACCGCCCGCGCCGATGGAAATCTCCTCCGGCTCCTTGCCGAGCTACTTCGCCGCGGCCGCGAGCAGCTTTGCGCGAAGTTCCGGCCCGGTCTCGGAGGCAGCGCGCCAGACGACATAGGTCATGCGCGACGCCGTGGTCGATCCGGAATCGACCGTTCGCGCCGTATCGCCGACGACCGGCCTCACATCGTCGCGCTCGCAACCCAGAACCCGCGCGACGCTTTCCTGAATGAGCGCGAGAATGCCCTGCCCGATTTCTTCCGCACCGAAGGCGGCCTCAATCTTGCCGTCTGCTGCGAGCGAGAGCCGCGCCGCGCCGCTGTCGCCGATAGCTGAGCCGAGCCCCGACCCCTGAAGCGCGACGGCGAGCCCGACGCCGATGACCGTGCGCCCGTCGGCCGAGACGCCACGCGCCCGCGTCCATAAATCGCTGGAGGCGGCGGCGGCCAGTGTCTCGCGCCCGCGATCGCTGGGGGCCACCACCTGCCCCAGATAGCCGATATCTCCCGGCTGACGAAGATTGCGCGCGCGGAAGGTTACCGGATCGAGTCCTGCCATCTCAGCCAGCCGCCCGATCTGGCTCTCCACAGCAAAGAGCATCTCGTTGCAGCCGAAGCCCCGAAACGCACCGCCGAAGCCATTGTTCGTATAGGCGAGCCGTCCACGCGAGCGGACGTTGGGAATACGATAGGCGCCGGTGACGTGCTCGAGCGCGGTTTCAACCACAGACGCGCCGAGCGAGGCATAGGCGCCGCCATCGGCAAGCGCGTCCACCTCCTGCGCGAGCAGATAACCTTCCGCATCGCAAGCTGTACGCATCCTGATCCGCATCGGCTGTCGCTTGGTTCCGGCAAGAACAGACTCCCCGCGGTCGAGCTGCATGCGCACCGGGCGCCCGGCTTTCAGCGCAAGCAGCGCAAGTGCCGGTTGCACGGTCAGCTCATCCTTGCCGCCGAATGCGCCGCCAGACGGGCTCGACACGATGCGAATGCGTTCCTCATCCATGTCGAGAATGCGCGCAAGCTGCGTACGATCGCGATATCCGTGCTGCCCGGCGACACAGACCATCAGTCCGCCATCTGCCATCGGCTCCGCATAGCCGCCTTCCGTCTCCATGAAGGCGTGCATCTGCCGCGGCGTGACATAGACATCCTCGACGATATGCGCCGCGCGGGCGAACGCCTCGTCCACCTTGCCGCGCTCCAGGCCGAGGTCGGCCAGAAGATTTCCGCCTTCATGCACAAACGGCGCATCGGGCGCGAGTGCCAGCTCCGCATCGGCGACGACTGGCAGGACCTCATAATCGACGCGGATGAGCGACAACGCGCGCTCCGCAATCTCGTCGCTCTCGGCGGCGACTGCCGCAATAACATCGCCGACATAGCGAACCTTGTCGGCGCAGAAAGCCGGCTGATCCGGAATGACGATGCCATAGCCGTTGAGCCCCTTCACGTCGCGATGCGTGACGACCGCATGCACACCGGGCAACGCCTCCGCCTCCGACGTATCAATGCCGAGGATACGCGCATGGGGATAACGCGCCCTGAGTACCCGGCCAACAAGCATGTCCGGCTCTCGAATATCGGTGAGATAGGTGAACGAACCTTCGACCTTTGCCGTGACGTCGGGTCTCATCCGCCAGCGCTCGCCCATGGCCGTGCGCGAGACCTCCGCTTCGCTATAGGGAACCGGCACGAAGGCGGGCATCGAGGAATAGCCGCGCGAGGACGCCTTGCCGGATACGGCGTCGAGCGCCACGCTTCCTCCGAGCCCCGCGAGGATCGCGTTGGCCGCGACATTGCGGCGATATTCCGCGCTGCGAAATGCATCCGAAGGCACACGCATTTCGTCGAGCATGTCGCGCTTGAACGCGACCCAGTCGATCGACGGCGGCATCATGCCGGAAAGCCTGCGCTCCGCACCCGTCAGCCGCTGCGGCGGCGTGATGCCGCCACCGATGGCGAGTCGCGCCTTGACCACATTGCCCGCGCTGTCGAGCCAGACCGCTCCCGCCGCATTGACGACGCTCGGCGTGAAAGCGCGCCGAAGGCCGGTCTTCTCAAAGCAGGTTTTCGTGGGCAAATTCGCCGGGAGAATGATCGACACAAGCATCACACCATCCATCGGCGTGAGACTCGACGAAAGGAGGGTCCAGAGGTTGCGCCTGACCAGTCCCTTGGCGGTGAAAAGTTCGACCTCGGCATCGAAGGCAAGCAGCGCCGGTATGATGCAGCCAGTGCCGCCCGCTACATTCCCGCCCAGCGTCGCAAGATTGCGAATACCGGCGGAGCCCACCCGGCCCACCGCCTCGCGCAGCATCGGGAGCTTCTCACCAATGAGCGCATCGTGACGAAGCGCACTCAGGCTCGTCAGCGCCCCGATCCTGATGCTGCCATCGGCCAGTTCCGACACGCCGCGAAGAGCATCAAGCCCGTTGAGGTCGATCCAGTGTTCGGGCACGGGAGCGCCTGCTGCCCAATCAAGCTGCGCTGCGGTTCCGCCTGCAAGGATGCGTGCGGCTTTGCCGAAGCGCCGGAGAAGCGACCAGGCTTCGGATAGATCTTCGGGATGCCAGATCTGGGGCGCAACGAGGCTCTTCTTCATGGACACTCTACTCAAACTGGCGAAAGGGCGCCCTGCTCGTTTTCCTTGAGCCATTCAGTCCGCCGCTCGATTACATCGGCGCAGGCCTTTTCCGCATCGGCGATGAATTTCTTCATGTCACCCGCCGTGAGGACACCATTTTCAGCTGCGATGAACCCATCGACCATCGTCATCACCACATCGCCGCCCTGCACGGCATGGACAATATTGTGATGGAGGTTGAAGAAGGCGCCCTCCTTGATGAAGGGCGTCATATGCGGACCATCGGCACGCACGGCGACGATATCGGCCTGCTTGCCTGCCTCAAGGGAGCCGATCCTGTCCGCCATGCCGATGGCGCGTGCGCCTTCGATGGTCGCGGAGCGCAGCACGTCCCAGGCGTCATAGGCTGCTGCATCCATGCCCCGTAGCTTGGCGAGGATCGACGCGATCTTCATTTCCTCGAAAATATCGAGATTGTTGTTTTCCTTCTCGCCGTCCGAACCGATGCCAACCGCAATTCCCGCCTTGATCATGTCGACGACCGGCGCAGGCCCGCTCGCAATCTTCATGTTGCTGGTCGGGTTATGTGCGACGCCGATGCCATTGTCGCGAAGAAGCGCGATCTCTTCATCCTCCAGCCAGACGCAATGCGCGAGCAGCACATTCTCGATATCGAGAATTCCCTTGTCTTTCAGCGCCTGTATGGGGCTGATGCCGTAACGCTTGTAGGCTTCCTTCACCTCGTCGCGCGATTCATTGGAATGTGTGTGAAGGCCGACTCCATAACGCTCGCACATGTCAATGGCGCGCTTGCAGGCTGCTTCATCCACATAGAATTGATGCTCAAGCCCGACCCAGACATTGATGCGGCCGTTCGCCTTGCCGTGCCATTCCTGAATGAGCTTTTCGTTGTCGTCGAGATTGTCGAAATAATCGAAGCCAACTTCCTCGCCCACGTAGGGCACCATCACGACGCGAAGACCGAGCTGCGCCGCCGCCTTGGCCGAGCCGTACATGAAGCGCCACATATCGACGGCAGTCGTCGTTCCCGCCAGCAGGCTCTCGCCATAGCAAAGCCATGACGACGCCTCGGCCTCTTGGGGACGCAGCACCCGATGCATCGGATCGATGAAGAGACGCAGCCAATCCCAGAGCGGCAGCCCTTCCGCCGTGCCACGCAGAATGCCGGAATGCATATGCGTGTTGACGAGGCCTGGAAGAAGGACCGCCTTGCCGAAGTCCTTGCGCTTCGCCGCCGGATAGCGCACCGAAAGTTCGGCCGCCTTTCCGACCTCCGCGATCTTGTCGTCGCGCACCAGAACCGCGCCATCGGTGAACACGGTGTTGGCGGCGTCCATCGTCAGAACCGCGTCGGCAGTCAGCAGAACTTCATTCATGTCCATTCGCCACTCTTACTCAATAAGGGACTCGATCGGGCTTTGCGAGCCAGGCCTGAAAAACTTCCGCCGCTTCATTGGTCATGATGCTCTTTGTTGGAAGCGTTCTTTGCGCCTCCGGCAACTTCATCTGTTCATAGAGAAAGGCATCGTCGAAGCCGGCCGCAGCCGCATGGGCGG
>DAIEIL010000012.1 GCA_027352645.1 Rhodobiaceae bacterium
CGCGCATGTTCGAGCGACTGGGCGAGGCTCTTGCGCAGCGTTTCACGGTCGGGCCGCATCTTGAAGAAATTCGGATCGACGACCGATTCCAGAACGGCCGAGTTCTGCGCCAGATAATTCGCGAGTCTCGGCGCCGTGCCGCAAATGTCGGCGAGGAGATCAAGCAGGCTCGGATTGGAATAAAGCATCGAGAAGAGCTGCACACCCGCCGGAAGCTTCGTCAGGAACTGATCGAAGCGATTGAAGGCTGTGTCCGGTTGCGATGTGCGCGAAAGGGCGCGAAGCAAGGCCGGCATCAATGCGGTCAGAAGCTCGCGCGAACGCGGCGAGCGAGTGGCGGCGAAACGGCCGGTATGCCAGGCCCGGATCGTCGCCGACATTTCCGAGGCCTGCTCGAAGCCAAGCTTGCGAAGCGTCTCGAGCGTTTCGGGATCGTCCTCCGTGCCGGTAAAGACAAGGCTTCCACTTTCTTCGGCAAGCGGCGGCGCCGTCTCGAAGAGCTTCGCATAATGCCCTTGCACACAGCGTAGATGACCGACGAGAACCTCGGCGAATTCGGCGCGACTGTCGAAGCCCATAAAACAAGCGACGTGATCGAGCCCCGTGTCGGTAGCAGGCAATGTATGCGTCTGCTCATCGGCAATCATCTGCAGGCGATGTTCGAGGGTGCGAAGAAAGCGATAGGTCGTCTTTAGTTCATCGGCCGCTTCAGGCGCGATCCAGTTCTTGCGCGCGAGTTCGTCGAGCATCGAGCAAGTCTGCTGACCACGCAGTTCCCTGTCGCGTCCGCCCGCGATCAATTGCTGCGTCTGGACGAAGAATTCGATTTCGCGAATGCCGCCACGCCCGAGCTTCACATTGTGCCCCGCGACCGCGATTGTGCCGTGCCCCCCGACGGCATGGATCTGCCGCTTCATCGAATGAATATCGTCGATGGCGGCGAAGTCGAGATTCTTGCGCCAGATATAGGGCGTCAGCATCTTGAGGAAAAGCTCGCCCGCCTGCGGATCGCCCGCGACGGCGCGCGCCTTGATGAAGGCCGCGCGCTCCCAGTTCTGTCCCCGGCTCTCGTAGTAATGTTCTGCGGCGGGGAGCGACACCGCGACGGGCGTACCGCCGGGATCGGGGCGAAGCCTGAGATCGGTGCGGAACACATAGCCGTGCTCTGTACGTTCCTGCAGGATTTTTACCAGCGCCTGCGTCAGGCGGACGAAGAAGGTTCCTTCCTCGACGCCGTCCTTCAGCGGCAGTTGCCCCGGCTCGTAAAAGACGACGATGTCGATATCGCTCGAATAGTTGAGTTCGCGCGAACCATATTTGCCCATGCCGAGAATGGCGAGGCCGCTGCCCGCCTGCGTCATCTCTTCGGCGGGACGCAATATCTGCCCGCGCCTTGCGGCGTCCTTCAGCAGCCATTCGACAGACGCCTGCACCGCAGCATCGGCGAATGCGGTCAGCGCGGCCGTAACCTCTTCGAGGTTCCAGGTAGAGGTGATGTCGGCCAGCGCGATGAGTATCGCCGCCTCCGCCTTGGCGAGGCGCAACTCGCGCATGAGATCGCCCTGCGCGGGCGAGGCAGCAGCAGCCAATGTACGCGCAATCAGCTTGTCGAGCGTCGCGGCCGAGGGCTCGTCGACGAGTCTCGGCAACCAGTCTGGATGAATGCGAAGGATGCGCGTGAGGAAAGGCGAGTTTCCAAAAACACCGTCGAGGAGACGCCGCGTATCGGCATCGGCGAGCAGACCCTCCATGCGGCGGCGAATGGCTTCATCCTCGATCGATTCGAGGCTTGCCTCCATGTCCTGCATTGCGCTTGCCGCACGTTCCGCATCGTATGGACGCGGGGCCCGCGCCGCCCGCTCCCGCAGTGCCTTCACATCCGCGTTCAAATCCGTCTCCCTTCGAAAAGCCGGGGGAGACTAACAGAATTCAAAGCGCCGCGGGAGGAAGCGAAATCGTCGCGCAAAGACCCGGACTGTTGTCGTCGAACGAGAGACGTCCGCCATGCAACCGCACCACGGCGGCGACGAGGCTGAGGCCGAGGCCGCTACCCGGCGTATTCCGGCTGGTTTCAAGCCGCACAAAACGCTCGAGAACATGGGCGCGTTCTTCCTGCGGTATGCCCGCCCCATGGTCCGCCACGCTGATGAGGACGCGGCCCCCGGCGTCGGACTTCACCGACACGGCAATGAGCGGATCGACGCCTTCGGTCAAAGGACGTCCGTGCTTGATTGCATTGTCGAGCAGATTGACGACCGCTTGCGACAGAAGCTCCCGATTGCCGTTGACGGTGAGGCCGGCCTGCACATCGATTTCGAGGCGCAACCCGCTTTCTTCCGCAAGCGGCTCATAGAGCTCAGCCGCATCGGCAACGATCACCGCGGGATCGATCACATTCATCGCTTCGCGCAGCGACCCGGCCTCCGCCCGCGCGATCATCAGCAGCGCATTGAAGGTGGTCAGCAGATTGTCCGCCTCCATGATCGTCCGCTCCAATGCCTGACGATATTCGTCCGGCGTCGCATCCTTGAGCAATGTCACTTCGAGGCGGCTGCGCAGACGGTTGAGCGGGCTTCTGAGATCATGCGCCACATTGTCCGTGACCTGGCGCATGCCGGTCATCAGCGCCTCGATCTGGTCGAGCATGGCGTTGAGATTTCGCGCGAGTTGGTCGAGTTCGTCGCCCGTGCCCGCGATGGGAAGCCGCTGCGAAAGATCGCCCCGCATGATGCTGCTGCTTGTGCGGTTGATCGCATCGACACGGGCGAGCATGTTGCGGCTTATGACCAGCCCACCCGCGAGGCCGAGCGCCGCGGTAAGGCCGATGGCCCAGAACAACGCATTGGTGATGAGGCTCTCGATGATGCGCCGTTCCTGCACGTCTCGTCCGACGAGCAGGAAGAAACCCTCCGGCAACACGAACGCGCGGGCGCGCGCAGCCTTCACCTCGATGCGGTCGACCACCTTTCGATTATAGAAGAAGTCCATCCAGCCGTCGGGTCCCGGCGCCGCCGTCGGGCGAACGTCGAGATTGCCCGCAAGCACCTGTCCATTGGGGCCGGTGACGAGATAGAGCCCCTGCCCTGGATCGCGCGAACGCTGGATGACCGTATGCACGAGAAGCGGCAGCCCGCCTTGCGCATATTGCTCCGCAAGGCCCGTGATCTCGGCCTGCACCGCCTCGTCCGTCTGGCGGACGAGAAAGCCCGCCGTGTTCCAATAGACATAGGCAAGCAGCGTGATCGCGGAAGCGGCGAAAAGCGCAAGGTAAAGGACCGCGAGCCGGAAGGTCGAGGTCTTGAGGAGATTAATCAGCCGCGCGTAGCGAATAACCAGCTCCCCGAACTGTATGCAGCAAGGGCTGCCTGAAATTCTTGTCGATCTTGGCGCGAAGGCGCGAGATATGCACGTCGATCACGTTGGTCTGCGGATCGAAGTGATATTCCCAGACATTTTCGAGCAGCATCGTGCGGGTGACGACCTGCCCCGCATGTTTCATCAGATATTCGAGCAGGCGGAATTCGCGCGGCTGCAGGTCGATTTCCTGACCGGCGCGGACGACCTTTCGCGCAAGAAGGTCAACCTCGAGGTCGCTCACCTGAAGCCTCGTGCGCACCTGATCGGGATTGGAGCGGCGAACCAGCACCTCGATACGCGCGAGAAGCTCGGCAAAGGCATAGGGCTTCGTCAGATAGTCGTCGCCACCCGCCTTGAGGCCCATGATGCGGTCATCGACTTCGCCGAGCGCAGAGAGGATGAGTACCGGCGTGGTAACCCCCTCCGCGCGGAGCGTGGTCACGACGCTGAGCCCATCGCGCTTCGGCAGCATGCGGTCGACAATCATCACGTCATAGGGGCTTGAAAGGCCGAGCAACAGTCCTTCTTCGCCGTCGCCAGCATGGTCGACGATATGTCCACTCTCACGCAGCCCACGGACCAGATAGGCCGCCGCTTCGAGATCGTCTTCAATGACCAGAATCCGCATGAAGGTTGCGCCTCAATTGCACATCTATGAAGTTCCGGCGCCGGAACAGCCCGGCGCCGGGAACGGTTTCATCAAGCCTTGCCGATCGTCAGCGCGACGAAGCGCTGCTGATCCTGGCTGCGCAGCAGAAGAAGAACGGACTGCTTGCTCGCCTTCTTCGCCTGCTTCACGCCTTCGACGACATCGGCCGGCGTCTTCACTTCCTTGCCGGAAATCTTGACGATGACGTCGCCTGCCTGAATGCCCTTCTCGGCTGCTTCGCTGTTCGGGTCGACGCTCTGCACGACAACGCCCTCTTCGCTCTGCGTCAGCGCGAGCCCGAGGCTCTGCGTCGCCTCCTCCGCAGCCGGAGCATTATCCTCCGCCGATGCGGTTTCGAGCTTGTCGGGGAATATCGCGATCGCAACCTTGATCGCCTTCTCCTTGACGTCGCGCCACAACACGACATTGGCGTTGGTACCCGGCTTCAGGTCGGCAACCGAGCGGCTCACATCGCGCACGTCGACCATGTCCTTGCCGTTGAGCGCGGTGATGACATCGCCCGGCTGGATGCCGGCCTTGGCGGCGGGGCTTGCGGGCGTGACTTCCGCGACGAGGGCACCCTTCGGCTTGTCGAGCGAGAGAGACGTCGCAAGATCGGGATCGACCGGCTGAATGCTGACGCCGAGCCAGCCGCGGGTCACCTTGCCATTGTCGCGAAGCTGTTCAATGACGCGCGCGGCGATGTTGGAGGGGATCGCAAAGCCGATGCCGACGCTGCCGCCCGTGGGCGAGTAGATCGCCGTATTCACGCCGACGACATTGCCGTGAATGTCGAAGGTCGGGCCGCCCGAATTGCCGCGATTGATCGAGGCGTCGATCTGTAGGAAGTCATCATAGGGACCGGCGCCGATTTCGCGTCCGCGAGCAGACACGATGCCGCTCGTCACCGTGCCGCCGAGACCGAAGGGATTGCCGACCGCCAGCACCCAGTCGCCGACGCGCAGCTTGTCCGAGTCGCCAAAGGCCACGTAGGGCACGGGCTTCGGGGTCTTGACCTTGAGCAGCGCGAGGTCCGTCTTCTGGTCGCGTCCGACGAGCTTCGCCGGCAGTTCGGTGCTGTCGTTGAAGACGACCGTGATTTCCTTGCCGTTCTGCACGACGTGATTATTGGTCACAACATAGCCATCGGCGGTGATGAAGAAGCCGGAGCCCTGGGCCATCGCTTTGCGCTTCAGCGGCTTGCCGTCGGGTCCCTTGGGCTGGAGCTGCTTGAAGAATTTCTCGAAGGGGCTCCCGGGCGGCAGGGGAATGTCGGGCATGGCCGCGTCCGTGGCCGCCTCTTCCTCGACGACCTTGATGCTGACGACGGCGGGCGAAACTTTCTCGACGAGATCGGCGAAGCTCGGCAGGGTCGAGAGTTCGGTACGCTGCTGCGAGGGCGCGTTGAGCGGGGCGGTCTGGGCGAAGGCGGGAGCCGTTCCCCATGCCCCTAGTCCCCAGCCACCAAGGCCAATGGCGCAGGCGGTCGCAAGCGCCGTGGCTCTGCGCGCAGTTTTGCGCGTCTGAAGGCCGCGTTGGGGAGCGCTGTTCGTCATATCGTGAACTCCTGTGGCTGTGACTGCCGCCGGGGCGGCGCTGTTGTCTCGATCCGCCGACACTGAGCCGCTCATCTGAGCGGCACCTGACGGCCGGTGAAACCGGGGCACATCCCTGCCCTCCGACATTCGGACATAATGCATTACCAATTCATGGATTAAACATTACATATTGGCAATGAACAATAATGGCGGTAAATATCGTCCAGGGCCCGTGCGCGAAAAATCTGGGCCCGGATTCCGGCTTTTCAGCGGCGGAAAGCGCCCTATTCGGAGCGGCCGAGCAATTTTTCGAGCCGCGCCTTTTCGTCGGCGTTGAGCGCGGGTGCCACGCCCTCCCGCCCACGCCGGATAACCGACCAGGCAATGCCCGCCCCTACCAGAAGTGCGAGGAAGGGGCCGAACCAGAGCAACCAGGTGGCAGCCTCGAAGGGCGGCTTCAGCAGCACGAACTCGCCATAGCGGGCGACGATATAATCGAGCACCTGTTGGTCGGTATCGCCCGCGACGATGCGTTCACGGACGATGCGGCGCAGGTCCTTCGCGAGATCGGCATTGGAATCGTCGATCGACTGGTTCTGGCAGACGAGGCAGCGAAGCTCCCTGGAAACTTCCCGCGCCCGCGCCTCCTGCACGGGATCCTTCAGCTGCTCGCCCGGATCGACGGCATAGGCCGCGCCAGCAACGAACAGCATCAGAAGTGAAAGGACGAGCGCGCGCATGACCTACTCCGCCGGTTGCGCGGCAAGCCGCGAGCGGGCGCGGTTCGGCGCACCGATGCGATAACGCCTGTCGGTGAGCGAGACAATGCCGCCCGCCGCCATGATCATGCCGCCAGCCCAGATCCATGGCGCAAGGTTGTTGTAATAGGCACGCAGCGTCCAGGCACCCTGACCGTTCTCATCGCCAATGACGATGTAGAGATCGGCAAAGCCCGTGGTCCGGATCGCGGCCTCTGTCTTCTCCTGGCGTTCAACCGGGAAGCTCCGCTTTTCCGGCAGCATCAGCGCAACCTCGCGGCCATCCCGCGTCACGCGAACCACGCCTACCAATGCCTGATAATTCGGGCCGTTCCGCATGCCGACCTTGTCGAGCGTCAGCGTATAGCCCGCAAGCTCGGCGCTATCTCCAACCTTGAGCGCGGTGACAAGCTCCTGTCGCCATGCCGTCGTGCCGACAATGCCTGCCACGACAATGCCAAGACCGCCATGAGCCAATGCCATGCCCCATGAGGCGCGCGGCAGGCGTAGCGCGCGGCGGAAGCTCTCGCGAATGTTCCCCGAGAAAAGACCGATGCGCCACGCGACTTCAAAGAACGCTCCGGCGATGAGCCAGGCCGCAAGGCCCATGCCCAAGGCAGCGAGCCAAGGCCCTCGTGTCTGGAACGCCAGCACCGCGACGACGACGATGATTGCCGCGACGCCCGCGCCCATGAGCCGCTCGCTTGCGGCGACAAGATCGGACCGCTTCCACTTGAGCAGCGGGCCGATCGGCACAAGGCAGAAAAGCGG
>DAIEIL010000033.1 GCA_027352645.1 Rhodobiaceae bacterium
ATCGGCAACGGCCCCGATGTGCTGACCCGCGTCGCCATGATCGGAAACGACATGAAGCTCGATCCAGGCATTGGCACCTGCGGCAAGGCCGGCCAAGGCGTCCCCGTCGGCGTCGGCCAGGCAACTCTGCGGATCAACGGATTGACGATCGGCGGGACGGCGAAGGCGGCCTAAGACTCATCGACCGGCTGGAGAGCCCTCGAGCTGTCGAGGATCGACGAATTTGCCATTTCTTATTTTTACGAGATCCCCTTCGACGTCAAAGGGAAGGTACGACACGGAAACAATTATTTGTTCGCCTGGGTCGGACCTGTCTCTCCACAAAAAGCCAAATCCGTCCTCGGTATTCGAATCGATCTCGGGCCCAACGAACCGGGCCTCGTCCAAATGCCTTTCTGAGCAGATTCGATGAAACTCGATCAGCGCCCGTCCTCTCGCATTCGCGGGCGATCTGAGCAAATACATCCCGACATCATTGCCCAAAATCAGAACCACACCAGCGATAGGCACCCCGATAGCAAGGACAATCCAGCGTGCCATGCGCTGCGCGCTCCATTTTTTAGGTGTCATCCCGGCGAAAGCCGGGATCCACCAGCGATGCATCTTTGCCAAGCGTTAGCATGGATCCCGGCTTTCGCCGGGATGACTTGGCTGTTCTGAAAACAGGTCACCCGTTCTTACTATGACACACCGCCTGAATCTTGTTGCCGTCGGGATCGCGGACATAAGCGCCGTAGTAATTCGGATGGTAATGCGGGCGCAGCCCCGGCGCGCCTTCGCTGGTGCCGCCGAGTTCGAGCGCCTTGGCGTGGAACGCGTCGACCGCCGCGCGGCTCGGCGCGAGGAAGGCGACATGGCCACCATTGCCGGGCTGATGCGGCTGGCCGTTGAACGGCTTTAGAATAAAGACCTTCGGGCCGGCCGCCGTGCCGTAGCTGAGCGTGCCGTCAATCTTGAAGAAGGGGTGGATGTCGAGCGTCGCCAGCACGGCGTCGTAAAAGGCTTCGAGCTTCTGCGGATTATTCGATCCGATGGTCACGTGACTGAACATGGCGTCCTCCCGTTTTCCCCCGCATCGTCATGGCCCGACTTGTTCGGGCCATCCATGACTTTAATCACCACTATCAAGAAAGACGTGGATGCCCGGGTCAAGCCCGGGCATGACGAAAAAGGAGAGCGCGTCAAAGACTAGAACGCATACTCCTTGAACACCGGATCGACGCTGCCATTCCAGCGCCCATGGAAAGCTTCGAGCATTTCATCGGCGGGCGATTTGCCCTTGCCGACAATGTCCTCGACGGTGGAAAGGAACACGGTCTCGTTCTCCGAGCCCGCGCCATCGCCTTTCGCACGCGCCTTCAAGCCCGCTCGCGAAATCTCGACCGCTCGCCGCGCGATGTCGAGCAGCGTGCCATTGCGGAAAGGCGTCTTGAAGCCGAGGCGGGGCACATCGTCGCGAAGCTGCTGGCGTTCTTCCGCCGTCCAATCCTTGACGAGATCCCAGGCCGCATCGAGCGAGGACTGGTCATAGGTAAGGCCGACCCAGAAAGCAGGCAGCGCGCAGATCCGCGCCCAGGGCCCGCCATCGGCGCCGCGCATCTCGATATAATTCTTCAGCCGCGCTTCCGGGAAAATGGTCGTGAGGTGGTTGATCCAGTCGCCCCGCGTCGGCGTCTCGCCCTCGGCGCCCTTGAGCTTGCCTTCCATGAAGGTACGGAAAGACTGGCCGGTGACGTCGATATAACCCTTCTCGCGATGCACGAAATACATCGGCACGTCGAGCGCGTAGTCGACATATTGCTCGAAACCGAAGCCCTCGTCGAAAATGAAGGGGATCATGCCCGTACGCGCGCGGTCCGTATCCGTCCAGACATGCGAGCGATAGGAGAGATAGCCGTTCGGCTTTCCTTCCGTAAACGGAGAATTGGCGAAGATCGCCGTGGCGATGGGCTGGAGCGCGACGGCGACGCGCAGCTTCTTCACCATGTCGGCTTCGGAAGCGAAATCGAGGTTCACCTGAACGGTACAGGACCGGTACATCATGTCGAGACCCATGGTCCCGACCTTCTTCATGTACTCGGTCATGATCTTGTAGCGGCCCTTGGGCATGACCGGGATCTGGTCGCGCCGCCAATTGGGCGTGAAACCGAGACCGAGGAAACCGAGGCCGAGTTCGCCGCCGACCTCGCGCACCTGCGCGAGGTGGTCGTGCAGTTCCGCGCAGGTCTGGTGCAGCGTTTCGAGCGGCGCGCCCGAGAGCTCGAATTGTCCGCCGGGCTCCAGTGAAATATTGCCGCCGCCCTTCGGGCTTTCGAGGCCGATCAGCGTCTCGCCCTCGCGCACGGGAAGCCAGCCGAAGCGTTGCAAGCCTTCCAGCATGGCGCGGATGCCATTCGGGCCCTCATAGGGAACGGGCGAATGATCGGAGAGATAGAAGGGAAACTTCTCATGCTCCGTGCCGATGCGCCATTCGGCCTTCGGCTTGGAGCCGCGTTCGAGCGCGGCGACGAGATCGTCCCGGCTCGTGATGGGCTCGGGCCCTGCGACGAGTACGCTCATGAAGAGCCCCCTGGGTTGGACAGGCCGTGTCGTTGATCGCGAGGCCGCATCGCCCCTGCCCGGTCCCCGGCCCTTTTTTTGACGTCGCCAACATGTAGGAGCGCCGCCGCGACCTGACAAGCGCTAAAGAATTGCCTCCGTGAACTTGCGAACGCTACGCAAAAGGCGTCCGACCGCTACCAGTCACCCAAAATCATCTGGACCGCTGCTAGCGCCGCGATGGCGGCCGTATCGGCCCGCAGGATGCGGGGCCCGAGCGAGATCGCCACCGTGTCCTTGCGGGCATGAAGCCGGGCGCGTTCTTCCGCGTCGAAGCCCCCTTCGGGGCCGATGAGCAACGCATAAGGTTGCCCCTTGCCGCCTTCCGCCGCGAGGCGCTCCAACGCCACTTTCGAGCCGCCGGGCTCCGCCGCCTCATCACAGAAAAGAATGCGCCTTGGCCCTTCGCGCTCCGTCCAGCGGTCGAGCAACGTGTCGAGCTTCTCCGCCTCGCGCACCTCCGGCAGCGCCACGAGCCCGCATTGCTCGGCCGCCTCGATGACATTGGCCTGCAGGCGCTGATCCTTGACGCGCGAAACGATGGTGCGCCGCGTGATGACCGGCTGGATCATGGCCGCACCCATTTCCGTCGCCTTCTGGGCGATGAAGTCGAGCCGCGCGCGCTTCACCGGCGCAAAGAGAAGCCATATGTCGGGAAGCGGCTGATGCGCCCGCGTCCGCTCGATCACGCGCAGGATCGCCGCCTTCTTCGAGGCCTCTTCAATCTCGGCCGCCCATTCGCCGTCATGCCCGTTGAAAATGAGAATGCGCTCGCCCTGCCCCATGCGCAGCACATTGACGAGGTAATGCGACTGGTCCTTGTCGAGCTGAACGTCGCCGCCCGCAGCCATTGGCGCATCGACATAAAGCCGCGTCTTGCCGGTGCCGCAATGCGCGGGGCTGTCGTCGTCTTCGTCGTCGCGCATTGTGCTGTCACCCTCTCCGTCATGGCCCGGTTTGACCGGGGGGCATGACGACTAGAACTATGGTAATCACAAGACAATCGGAAACAAAAACCGCCGGCCCCATGCAAACTCGCCCAACCGTTCGCATTCTCTTCCTCGACGCCGAGGGCCGATTGCTGCTCATGCGTGCGCATGACCCGGATGTCGGAGATCACGAGGGCCGAGTCTCCGACACCACATACTGGTTCACCATCGGCGGCGGCATCGAGCCCGGCGAAGACCCGGCCACGGCGGCTCTACGCGAAATCGGCGAGGAGACCGGGCACACAAAGGTCCGCCTCGGACCGCCGGTCTGGTATCGCGAATGCATCCTCACCGTCAAAGGCGAGAAGCGGCTTTTCGAGGAAACCTATTTCCTTGCATGGACCGAAGAGACGGAACTGAGCAGCGAGAACTGGACCGAACTCGAACGCAGCGTGATAAAAGACATGAAATGGTGGGGTATCGATGAGCTGATGGCGAGCGACGATATTTTCTATCCGCTCTGCCTCAAGGAATATCTGCCGCCCCTTCTCAATGGCGAGTATCCTGCCGGCACCATCACCATCGGGCTTTGAGTTCATGTCCACTTCCGCCAGCGAAACCCGCGTCGCCGATGCCCCGGCTGAAAACTGGGTCGACCGCTGGGCGCCCGCGCCGCTGCGCCCCTATGCGCGTCTCGCGCGGCTCGACAGGCCCATCGGCACGTGGCTGCTGCTGCTTCCCTGCTGGTGGTCGATAGCGCTTGCCGCCGACGGCTTGCCGGATTTCCGCCTGCTCGTCCTTTTCGCCATCGGCGCCATCGTCATGCGCGGGGCGGGCTGCACTTGCAACGACATTGTGGACCGCGACTTCGATGGCCGCGTCGAGCGCACGCGCTCGCGCCCGATCCCCAGCGGCGCGGTGAGCGTGAAACAGGCATGGGGCTTTCTCGTCCTTCAATGCCTGATCGGTCTCGCGGTGCTGCTGGCGCTTTCGCCGCTCGCCATCCTGCTCGGCATCTCCTCGCTCGCCATCGTCGCGGCCTATCCCTTCATGAAGCGCATCACCTATTGGCCGCAATTCGTGCTCGGCCTCGCCTTCAACTGGGGCGCGCTGATGGGCTATGCGGCGGCGACAGACCACCTCGCGCTTGCGCCGGTGCTGCTCTATCTCGGCTCCATCGCCTGGACCATCGGCTATGACACGATTTATGCGCATCAGGACAAGGACGACGACGCGCTGATCGGGGTGAAATCCACCGCCCTGCGCTTCGGCGCGGCGACACATCGCTGGATGTGGGTGTTCTATGGCGCGATGTCGACCACGCTTGTCGCGGTCGGCATTTCGGGCGCGCTTGGGCCGATCTACTTCGTTGGCATTGCGCTCGCCGTCGCGCATCTCGTCTGGCAAATCCGCTCGCTCGTGATCGACGATGCGGCTCTCTGCCTGAAGCTCTTCCGCTCCAACCGCGATTTCGGATTGATCGTCTTCGCGGCGATCGTGGTGGATCGCCTCTTCATCTAGCCCGGCTTCACATCCGTCAGCCTGTCGATCCTGCGCAAGGCCGGGAAGAGCCACATCCAGAGCGCGACGACACCGATCGTGCCGATCCCGCCGACCACGACTGCGGGCACGGCGCCGATCCAGCCCGCAACCATGCCGCTTTCGAATTCGCCGAATTCGTTGGAGGCGCTGATGAAGATGAGATCGACGGCGCTGACGCGGCCGAGCTTCTCGGGCGGCGTCGCAAGCGGGATGAGCGTCGAGCGTACGAAAACACTCACCATGTCCGCGCCGCCCATGATCAGCAGCGCCACAAGCGACAGCGTGAAACTTTCGGAAAGGCCGAAGACGATGGTCGCGACGCCGAACAGCGCGACACAGGCAAACATCGCAAGGCCCGTATGGCGGTGGAGCGGCCGCCAGATGAGCAGGAAATTGACGATAACCGCGCCGACGGCCGGTGCCGAGCGCATGAGCCCGAGGCCTTCCGGCCCCACATGCAGAATGTCTTTCGCGTAGATCGGGAGCAGCGCCGTCGCGCCGCCAAGCAGCACCGCGAAGAGATCGAGCGAGATCGCGCCGAGCACGATGGGCTGCGTCCTGATATAGGCGACGCCCGCCATGGCGCGGGCGAAGGCGCCCATGGTCGGATCGACGGGTTGCTGCTTGTGCTGCGTGCGCAGCGCGATAAAGGCAACGGCAACGGCAATGAAGAAGAAAAGGCAGGCGCCATAGGCGGCTGTCGGGCCCCAGATATAGATGAGGCCGCCCAATGCAGGACCGCCGATGACCGCGACCTGAAAGGAGGACGAGCTCAGCGCGATGGCGCGCGGCATCTGCTCCTTTGAAACGAGCAGCGGCACGAAAGAGCGCAGCGCCGGCCCCGCAAAGGCGCGTGAAACGCCCGTCAGCACCAGCACCAGATAGAAGGGCCAGACGTTGCCGGTCTCCATATGCGTCAGCACGATGAGCAGCGCGATGGCCAGCGCCTGAAGCCCATAGCTCACCGCCGCGATGAGCCGCCTGTCGATCCGGTCGGCAACATCGCCCGCTGGCAGGATCAGCAGCACCATGGGCAGGAATTGCGCGAGCCCGACAAAGCCCAGCGCCGTCGCGCTATGGGTCAGGTCATAGATCTGCCAGCCGACCGCGACGGATTGTATCTGCGAGCCCAGCGTCCCGAGAAAGCGTCCCGCAAGGAAAAAGCGGAAATCGCGCACCCCAAGGACGCTCTTGAGGGAAACCTGAGGCGTGGAGGACGTGTCCATGGATACCGCTCGAAACTGGAACCCCGCGGCTGCAGCGCCGCCCGACGGGCCCCTCGATCCCGCGATGCGCTTTATGGCCCAGGATTCGCGCCCTGTCGCGCCCCTTCGCGTGGCGGAAAAGCAAACCCATTGGCACAGAACGATGATTCTGAGTTCACTTCTTCTGGCTACTTCGTCCCGCGGTGCAACGAAGCGGAATTCATCACATTCTTCGAAGACTCGATCACACCCGCCTTGACCGACAATCTGAATCATAGTTCATTCTTGTAACTCGAATGGAGGTTCACGCTTTGGCCTATAGACGCACCGATTCCGTTGCCGCCCGGCTCGCCGATACGCGGCGGCATATCCTGAACGCGGCTCGCGAGCTTGTCGCCGAAGGCGGATTCGCCGCCGCGCAGATGACCGAGGTCGCGCGCAAGGCGGGCGTCGCCACGGGCACGCTCTATCGCTACTTCCCCTCCAAGGAAGAACTCTGCCGTCAGGTTTTCCGCGAGGTTTCGGCCCGTGAGATGAATGTACTGGCGGGCATCGCGCAGGGCCCCGGCACGGCATCGGCAAGACTTGAATCTGTATTGCGTACCTTCGCCACCCGCGCCGTGCGCGGCCGCAGGCTGGCCTTTGCGCTGCTGGCGGAACCCGTCGATGTCGGCCTCGCCGAGGAGCGCGCCCGCTTCCGCCGCACCCATGGCGAGATCTTCAGCGGCATCCTCGAAGAAGGCATTGCATCGGGCGAATTTCCCGCGCGGGATGTTAAAGTGACGGCCGCCTGTATCGCCGGCGCCATTCCGACGGCGCTGATCGGCCCGCTTGCCCCCGAATCCCACGAACTCGATGAAAAGGGCGAGAAGGTCGTCGACGAGATCATGACCTTCTGCCTCGCAGGCGTCGGCCTGCTCCAACCGCGTATCAAAGTGAAGTCGCCAGAGCCCAGAATTGGCGAACCGAGGATCAGAGCATGATAAGTGCCAGCGAACTCCTGACGCCCGCCCAGCTTTCCATCGTTCGCGCCCGCTCCGACTGGCGCGGCCTTTGGTGCGTCGCCCATGCCTGGGGCGTGATTTTCGGCTCCATGGCGCTTTTCGTCTGGTTCCCCAATCCGGTGACCTTCCTCGTCGCCGTGGCGTTGATCGGCGCGCGCCAGCTCGGCCTGGCGATCCTGATGCATGACGGCGCGCATGGCGTCCTCTGCCACAATCCGAAGCTCAATAATTTCCTCAGCCAATGGCTCTGCGCCTATCCGATGATGGCGGAGACGGGCGCCTATCGCCGCTATCACCTGAAGCATCACGCCCATACGCAGCAGGCCGAAGACCCGGACCTCGTCCTCTCCGCGCCCTTCCCGATCACGAAGTCCAGCTTCCGCCGCAAGATGATCCGCGACCTCACCGGACAGACGGGTTATCAGCAGCGCAAGGCGCAGATCCTGAATGCGCTTGGACGCCCGGACTGGCCGCTCGAGCGGCGCCTTCGCAATTATTGGTCGAAACTTGGCCGCGCCACGATCTGCCAGCTCGTCATCTTCGCGATCCTCGCCGCGACCGGTCACTGGTATCTCTATTTCGCGCTCTGGCTCCTCCCCTT
>DAIEIL010000043.1 GCA_027352645.1 Rhodobiaceae bacterium
CGTGTTCTTCATGTCGGCCTTGCGGGACTCGATCATCTTGTCATAGGCCGGGCCCATCGGCATGCGCCAGACCTTCTCGCCCTCGGCCTCGCCCGCCTCGATGAGCTGCGAAGCGAGCTTGTCGTCGCTCGCGAAGAGGCCTGCATATTCCTTGCCGAGCGCAACCATGATCGCGCCCGTCAGCGTCGCAAGATCGACCATGAATTTCGGCTTGAAGCGCTTCTGCGTGTACCAGAGCGCGTCGGCGAGAACGAGGCGGCCTTCCGCGTCCGTGTTGATGACTTCGATCGTCTGCCCCGACATCGACGTCACGATGTCGCCGGGCCGCTGCGCATTGCCGTCGGGCATGTTCTCGACGAGGCCGAGAACGCCGATCGCATTGACCTTCGCCTTGCGCGCCGCAAGCGTATAGAGGAGACCTGCGACAGCGGCCGCGCCGCCCATGTCGCCCTTCATGTCCTCCATGCCGGCAGCCGGTTTGATCGAAATGCCGCCCGTATCGAAGCAGACGCCCTTGCCCACGAAGGCAACGGGCTTCTCCGTCGTCTTGCCGCCGTTCCACCGCATGATGACGAGTTGGCTTTCCTGCACGCTGCCCTGACCGACGCCGAGCAGCGAGCCCATGCCGAGCTTGCGCATCTGCGCCTCGCCGAGCACCTCGATCTTGAGGCCGAGCCTGGCAAGGCCGCGGACGCGCTTGGCGAACTCGACCGGCGTCAGCACATTGGCGGGCTCATTGACGAGATCGCGCGCGAAGTAGATCGCCTCCGTCATCTTGGCGAGCGGCGCATAGGCCTTGCGAGCCGCGGCGGCGGCCTTCGTCATGATGGTAAGGCTCTTCAGCGCGGCGTCGGTAGCGTCCTTGTCCTTCTCGCGGGTCTTGTACTTGTCGAACTTGTAACTGCGAAGCGCCGCGCCGAACGCAACGCGGGCTGCCGCCTCGCCAGGCTCGATCTTCGCCGAATGGGCGCCGTCGACGATGATCGCAACCTGCTCCTTCGTCTTGCCGATGCGGCCATGCAGATCGCCGCCCGCATGTTCCAGAATCGTGGTCGTGAGATCCGCCCGCTTGCCGATGCCGATCAGGATCGTCCGGTGCGCGGTGATCCCGTGCAGCGCGACGAGTTCGAGGATGCTGCCCGGCTTGCCGGTGAAGCTGGCCGCCTTGATCGCCCGCTTGAACGCCCCTTCGGCCTTGCGGTCGAGGTCGGCTGCGAAGCCCGAGAGAATGTTGTCCTCGCACACGAGCAGCGCGAGAACGCCGGGTTTCGTCAGCGAAACATCGGCAAAGGAGATATCCATGAAATTAACCTTTCCAGCTCTCAAGGCAGGCCCGCGCAAGAGGTAAAGCGAATCGTCGGTGCAGCCGCGCGCGCCAATGCCCCTCGCCAGCGCTCGAAAGGGCTTGCGTCAGGGGCATTCCAGCGCCCGGCTTTTCCGGTCGGACAAAATGGGATAACCATTCATCTCGGCCAAGCGCGTATCCTAGCGGAAACCCTTGGGAGGAAAAGCTATTCGTCGATCCCCGGATCGCGCGCCCGGATCACGCACCACGCCACAAACAAGCCCCTGAAAGCCGGGACGGATGCCCTTAGCCCTGACGAGATATATTTTCTGGCAGTCCGCCGGGCCCTTCGCCATAGCGACCTTCGTTCTGTCGGGCATCATCTGGCTGACTCAGGCGCTGAAGATGCTCGACGTGCTCATCACGCAGGGACAGACCGTCGGCGCCTTCTTCGAGTTGAGCCTGCTCGCGCTTCCGACGGCGGTGAACTCCGTTCTGCCGATCGCGCTTTTCCTCGCCCTCATTTATGCGCTGAACAAGCTCATCACCGACAGCGAACTCGTCGTCATGTTCTCGGCCGGTGTCAGCCGCTGGACGGTCGCCCTTCCGATGATGATGCTGACGGCCATCGCAATCGCCGCCGTCATCGTGCTCAATCTGTGGCTCATGCCCGCCGGCATGCGCACGCTTCGCGTCAAGCTCTTCGAAATTCGTGGCGATGTGGCAACGTCGCTCATCCGCGAAGGCGCTTTCACCAATCCGGTGTCGGGCCTCACCGTCTATGTCCGCTCGCGCACCCCTGAAGGCGGCATTCGCGGCATTCTGGTACATGATGGGCGCAACCCCGACGAGCCCGTGACCTACATGGCGGAAACCGGAGAGATGGTCCGCACGCCGGAGGGCCCTCGTCTCGTCATGTACAATGGCAATATCGAGCGCGTCACCCGCAAGGCGACCAAGACCGAAAGCCCGGTCACGCTGCTCTATTTCGACAAGTACACCTACGATCTTTCGCAATATGCCTCGACCGAGCAGATCTCTCCGTGGGAAGTGCGCGAACGCTATCTGAACGAGTTGTTCAATCCCGCCAGCAACGATCTCTACGGGCAGCGCATGAGGGCGCGGCTGCGCGCGGAGGGGCATGACCGCATCGTGGCCGCGCTCTATCCCATCATGTTCGCCTGTATCGCGCTGGCGGCTCTTTTGCCCGCCCCGTTCAACCGGCGCGGTTATGCGTTGCGCATCGGCATGGCCGCGATTGCCGCCATTGTCGCGCGCGTGATCGGTTTCGGTCTCGTCAACGCCGCGGTCAACCAGCCGATCCTCATCGCCGCCATATATCTGATGCCGCTCCTGGTCTGCGCCGCCTCATGCGCGCTCATCGCCGGCTTCCGATTCGATCGGCTCCGGCGCAGCATCGAGGCATGGACGGCATGAACCTTTCCTGGACCCTGTCGCGCTATCTCGGACGCCAGTTCCTCGTAACTGTGCTCATCACCTTCGCGATCGTGCTGTGCCTCATCTACATGATCAGCATCGTCGAACTGATGCGGAAGGCAGCGGATCACAGCGAGATCACTTTCGGCACCATTGCGTCGATGGCCTTGCTCAACCTGCCGACACTCGGTTCCGACACGCTGCCCTTCGCCGTGCTCTTCGGCGGCATGGCATCCTTCCTGCGTCTGACGCGCAATCACGAGCTCGTTATCGCGCGCGCCGCCGGCATCTCGGCCTGGCAGTTTCTGGCGCCCGCGCTTGCCGGCGCGCTGGCCATCGGCATCGTTGTCATCACTGTCTATAATCCGGTCGCCGCCGCCATGTCGGCGCGCTACACGCAGCTTGAAGCGACATATTTGCGCGGAAGGCCGAGCCTCGTCGCCGTTTCCTCGAACGGGCTGTGGCTCCGTCAGGCGGATGCCGGTGGCCAGTCGGTCGTGCATGCGCTCCGCATCAGCGAGCGCGGCCTGCGGCTCGAAGACGTCATCATCTTCCTCTATGGCCAGGGCGACAATTTCACCGGCCGCATCGATGCGCGCAGCGCCGTGCTGGAAGATGGCTACTGGGCCATGAAGGATGCCTGGGTCACCTCCACCGCGGACCAGCCCAAGCATTATGACACCTACCGCCAGCCAACCACGCTGACGCTGACCCAGGTGCAGGAGAGCTTCGCCGACCCGGATACGATCTCCTTCTGGGATCTGCCCCACTTCATCGACATGGCCGAGGCTGCCGGCTTTTCGGCCCAGCGCTACCGGCTCCACCTCTACGACATCCTCTCGACGCCGGTCCTGCTCTGCACCATGGTCTTTCTCGGAGCCGTCTTTTCGCTCCGCGCTTCGCGGCTCGGAGGCCTCTTCCAGCTCGTGATCGGAGGCATTTTCGCAGGGTTCCTGCTCTATTTCCTGACCGATCTCTCGCTTGCCCTGGGACTTTCGGGGGTCCTTCCGCCCTTCCTGGCAGCCTGGGCGCCGGTTATCGTTGCCCTGCTTTTGGGGGTTGCGGTTCTCTTTCACCTCGAAGACGGTTAAACAACAGGCGAATCCAAGGTTGCAGGGGGTCATTTTGAGAGGATCGAGGATGGGGTCGGCCGGTCGACGGTCCGTGGCGTTTGCCGCGGTAGCCGCGTTGTGGGCCCTTGCCGGCTGGCCAATCGCCGCCTCCGCCCAGGACGCCCCGGCCGGGGAGCGCAAGTCGCTCGCCCTGGATAACGGCGCAAAACCTTTCCCGGAATCGGGAGAGGTCCTCATGCAATCCGACGACCTCAGCTATGACCGCGACGCCCAGATCGTGACCGCCACGGGCCATGTCGAAATCGCCTATGGGCAGCGCGTCCTGATGGCTGACAAGGTCACCTACAACCAGAAAACCGGCGTCGTGACCGCCGATGGCCATGTCTCCCTGCTGGAGCCGCAGGGAGATGTCGTCTTCGCCGATCACGTCGTGCTGCGCAACGAGATGAAGGACGGTGTCATTCAGACGCTGCAGGTCCTCCTCACCGACAAGTCGCGCCTTGCCGGCAGCGACGCGGTGCGCACCAACGGCGACGTGACCACCGTTCATCGTGGCGTCTACAGCCCTTGCGAGATCTGCGAGAAGCAGGGCCAGCACACGCCCGTCTGGCAGATCAAGGCCTTCCGCGTCGTTCACAACAAGACGGAAAAGCGGATCATCTACGAAGACGCCTACATGGAAATGTTCGGCGTCCCCGTCTTCTACATCCCCTTCTTCTCGCATCCCGATCCGACGGTGAAGCGTCAGTCCGGATTCCTGACGCCGACCATCGCAAGCTCCACCGATCTCGGACAGGAAATCACGCTCCCCTATTACTGGGCGATCGCGCCGAACCTGGATGTGACGCTCGCGCCGCGCTACACGACGAAAGAGGGCTTCGTCTATCAGGGCGAATTCCGCCATCGCCTCGAGTCGGGCTCCTACCAGTTCTTCGCCACCGGCAATTGGCCGGATACGCGCACTGCCGGCACGCCGGGCGACTCGGTCTTCCGCGGAAGCCTGTTCGGCAATGGCGAATTCACGCTCGCGCCGAAATGGAGCTGGGGCTTCCAGACGCAGCTTGTTACCGACAACACCTATCTGCGCAAATACGGCCTTTCCGACGCGACCGACCTGACGACGAATGTTCATCTGAACAATATTGACGGACGCGATAGCTTCTCGGCCAACGCCTACTACTTCCGCAACCTGCTCGCGGGCACCGATCGCGACAACACGCCCTGGGTTGCTCCGACCGTCGATTACGACAAATATCTGGGCGATCTGCTCGGGCTGGGCCGCCTGAAGTTCAGCAGCAATGCGATGGTGCTCGGTACGCCGGCGGGCCTCGGCTCCCGCCGCCTCACGGCCGCCTTCGACTGGGACAAGCCCTATACCGCACGCGGCGGTGAAGTTTACCGCCTCTTCGCAAACCTCCGCGCCGACGCCTATTCGACCGACAAGGCCCCCAATCCGGCTGCGCCGGGCACGTTCTTCGGCGAGGAAACCATCATCCGCGCCCTGCCCACCGTCGGCGCCGAGGCGAGCTATCCCTTCGTGCGGCCAGATCCCGGCCTCAAGCAGGTGGTCGAGCCCATCATGCAGGTGATCTACGCGCCGAACATCGGGAACAACGAACGCATCCCGAACATGGATTCGATCAACGTCGAATTCGACGACACCAACCTGTTCTCCGAGAACCGCTTCCCCGGCCTCGACCGTTGGGAAACGGGCGGACGCGCCAATGTCGGCTTGCGCTATTCGATCTATGGCGCGGGCGGCGGACAGGCCAGCGTGCTTCTCGGCCAGAGCTATCGCCTGAAGGATGACACAAGCTTTTCCCAAACGACGGGTCTGCGCGATCAGCTTTCCGATTATGTGGGCTCGATCCAGATCGCGCCGAACGACAATCTCGTCGCGGTCCACCGCTTCCGCATCAACGAAAACGACTTCAAGTTCAGCCGCAACGAATTCGACGTGCTCGCCCGGACCGGCCCGCTGACCACCTCGCTCGGCTATGCCTATTTCGCCGCCGACCAGGCGGTGACCACAGCCATCGGCGCTCGTGAAGAACTATCGCTCGGCGCGACGCTGAAGCTCAGCCGGTACTGGCGCCTCTTCGGCAGCACCGTGCAGGACCTCGCCAATAGCGGCTCGATCTCGAACCAGATCGGCGTCGGCTATCAGGACGACTGCTTCGGCCTTGCCCTCGGCTTCTACCAGTCGAACATCGCCTATCAGGACATCCAGAGGTCGAATACCTTCCTGCTCCAGGTCACCTTCAAGAATCTGGGCTCGACAGGTGTCGGCAGCCAGTCGAACCTGTCCGCACGGACGGATTCAGTGGGTATCGTGAACCCCGGGACCACGCTCTTCGGCGACCCCGACACGTCCCTCTTCGGCGACCCGGCCGGCGTCATGATCAACGAAAGTCGCCGCCCGGGCATCGGCACCAACAGGTAAACGCAGCCCGAGGCGTGAAACCGCTGAAACTGGCGGCTTTACGCCCGGGGTCCTCGGTTGATTAGGGCACCGATTGCAGTATTCTGTCCGCCTCAGGCCGGGGGCGTCCAGGCCAACACGGGAGGGGTCTTCGGCCCCCTTTGAAAAAATCATGAAGTCAATGAAGCTCGCGTGCTCCTTCACGCCTGCCGTAGCTACTGTGTCCCGGTTCCTCTCCACGATCGCAATGGTTTCGTGCGTGAGTCTGGCCTGCCCGATGCCCCTCCACGCCGAGGAAGGTCTCGGCGCGCCGACGCCCGACAGTCTGGGCCTCGACGGCGGTTCCGCAGCGGCGCCCGCCGAAGCTGACGACAGCCAGGGCATCGTCGCCATCGTCAACGACAAGATCATCTCAAAATACGACCTCGATCAGCGCGTTCACCTCGTCATGGTGACGTCCGGCATTCCGAATTCGCCTGAAATGGTCAGCCGCATCCAGCGTCAGGTCCTCCGCAGCCTGATCGACGAGCGCCTCGAACTGCAGGAGGCCGTGCGCCTCGACCTGAAGGTCGACGAGAAGGAAATCGACCAGCAGCTCGCGCAGATCGCAGCACGCGCGAACATGACTCCCAAGGAGATCGAGGACTATCTGAAGGAAAACGGCATCGCCCGGAATACGCTCGTTTCCCAGCTCTATGCCGACCTCGCCTGGAATAAGGTGATCGAGCAGCAGTTCGCGCCGCTGATTTCCGTCGGCGCCGACGAAGTCGACGAGGCACTCAAGCAGATGACCGAGCAAGCCGATCAGCCTCGCTATCAGCTTTCCGAAATCCTGCTCACCTTCGATAATCCGGAACAGGAAGCCGAAGTCATGTCCGGCGCGCAGCGTCTGGTCGACCAGATGCGTCAGGGTGCACCCTTCGCTTCCGTGGCCCGTCAGTTCAGCCAGTCGGCCAGCTCCGCCAATGGCGGCGACATCGGCTGGGAGCATGCGAGCCAGATGCCCGGCGACGTCGCCCCCATCGTTGAGAAGATGACGATCGGCGGCATTTCGGACCCGATCAAGACTCTGAACGGCGTCTACATCATCCAGCTTCGCAACAAGCAAACCGGCCTCGGCCCGGATCCCCTGCAGGACCGCTGGACCCTGGCCCATGTCCTGTTGCCGCTGACCCCGGACGCGCCGCAGACGATGGTAGCCCGCCGCGTCGGCGAAGCGCAGAAGCTCATGGCGGACTTCAAGTCCTGCGACGCGCTTGGCGATCAGGTAAAGCAGTATGTTGGCGCCGTTGCTCAGGCGCCCCGGACGGTCGTCTTCGGCCAGCTCGATCAAAGGCTGCGCGAGTCGCTGGCGGGCGCCAAGCCGGGCGCGATGCTGAAGCCGATCCGTAGCCAGCAGGGTATCGAAATGATGGCCGTCTGCGGCTATCAGGCGGATGCGGGCGGCGCGCCGACCCGCGACCAGATCGAGAACAATATCTTCTCGCAGCGGCTGGACATGATGGCTCGTCGGCATCTGCGCGACCTGCGGCGCGACGCCGTCGTCGACATCAGGTGATATAGTCCGGCGGCGCGAGCATACCGCAGGACAAGGATCTGTCATGACGAAAGCGGACAGGCCGCCGCTCGCCCTCACCATGGGCGAGCCGGCGGGCATCGGCCCCGAAATCACGTTGAAGGCCTGGGCGGCGCGGATGGATGAAGCGCTCCCGGCCTTTTTCGTCGTGGGCGCCCCTTCGCTCTACCATGAGGAAGCGCGTCGACTCGGCCTGGACGTGACCTTCCGCGAGATCGCGACGCCTGACGAGGCGAGCCGCCACTTCGGCGTCTCCCTTCCCGTGCTGCCGCTGTCGCTCGACGCCGCCGTGCAGCCGGGCCACCTTGCGCCCGCCAATGCCCGCGCGGTCATGCAGTCGATCGACATGGCCTGCGATTTCGCGCTGGCGGGAGAGGCTTCCGGCATCGTCACCAATCCGATCCACAAGCGCGCGCTCTATGAGGCGGGCCTGCAGGTTCCGGGGCATACGGAATATCTGGCCGAGCGTACCGGCGGCGCAACGCCTGTCATGATGCTTTCCTGTCCCGGCCTTCGCGTCGTGCCGGTAACCGTGCATCAGTCGCTTGCGAGCGTGGCGACCTCGCTCACCACGGCCATGATCGCCGAAAAGGGTGTCATCCTCGCCCATGCGCTGCGGCGCGACCTCGGCATTGCGCGGCCCCGCATCGCCGTCGCCGGGCTCAATCCCCATGCAGGCGAGGAGGGTCACCTCGGCCGCGAGGAGATCGACGTGATCCTGCCCGCCCTTGCCGCAATCCACGCGGCGGGCGCGGAAGTCTCCGGCCCCCTTCCGCCCGACACCATGTTCCACGCCGCTGCCCGCGCGCGCTACGATGCGGCGCTCTGCATGTATCACGATCAGGCGCTCATCCCGCTCAAGACCATCGACTTCGAGCGTGGCGTCAACACCACGCTCGGCCTGCCCATTGTGCGGACATCGCCCGATCACGGCACGGCCCTCGACATTGCGGGCCGCGGCCTCGCCCATCCGGGCAGCCTCATCGAAGCGATCAAACTCGCCGCCGAAATCGCAAATAACCGGACCGCCCAATGAGCGCAGACAATCTTCCCCCGCTGCGCGAGGTCATCTCGAAACACGGCCTCGGCGCTCTGAAGGCGCTCGGCCAGAACTTCCTGCTCGACCTCAATCTGACGGGCCGGATCGCCCGCGCCGCCGGTCCGCTGGAAGGCTATGAGGTGATCGAAGTGGGCCCCGGCCCCGGCGGCCTGACGCGCGCCCTGCTCGCCGAAGGCGCGTCGCGCGTCGTTGCCATAGAGCGCGACCGGCGCTGCCTCCCCGCGCTTCAGGAAATCTCTGACGCTTATCCCGGCCGCCTCACCATCATCGAAGGCGACGCCCTAGAAACGGACATGGCAAGCCTCGTCAAAGGCCCCGCCCGCATCGTTGCGAACCTGCCCTACAACATCGCAACACCGCTCCTCGTCCGCTGGCTGCAGACCGAGCCCTGGCCGCCCTATTACGCGAGCCTGA
>DAIEIL010000063.1 GCA_027352645.1 Rhodobiaceae bacterium
TTCGGAGGCTTTGTCGATGCGCGTGACGAGGGCAATGGGCTTGCGTATGCGGTAGATATCTTTCTGTGTTCAGTGTGCGAGGGCACGATGGATGACCCTGAACGCCACGACCTCGAGTGGATTGGCGACGTGGTCGCGGAAGAACATGGTGTCTCGTTCGTCCGATTCTCACGCGAAACTCAGGACCAGCGCAATGGCGATTGGGATGCTGCAGGATTCCACCTATTCGCCGGCGGCCGTTTTTTCTGCAAGTAATTTTCTGAGTTCGGTTCGCTTGATCTTTTGCGTTCCGGCGACGGTTCGAGGAAATTTCGACAAGACTTCGAATCGGACGCCTTCAAACTGTGGAAAATGTTGAACCACGGCGTCCAGTTTCGCTTGAGAGGGCATTTGATCTGCTTCGATTGCCACGAAAAGCTCGTCCTTGCCGGAAGCGCTCAAGCCCGAGAACAGACATACGGCGTCGACGTCCAGCATCTTCTGAACTTTTTCCTCGAGAGGCGCCGAGGCGACCTTGAAGCCTTGGATGTTCAGTACGTCAGCGATGCGGCCGAGAATGCGAATGCGGCCATCCTCCCGCCGGATGGCAATGTCACCGGGATAGAAATAGCCGCCCCGGAAAAAGCGTGAAGTCGCGTCTTCGTCGTCCAGATAGGATTTCATATCCGACTCAAGCACCTTGACGCGCAGTTCTCCTTCGGCACCGGGCTCGCATTGATGCCCGTCTTCATCGACGATTTCGACCGTCCTGTCTTTGGCGACGGTCAGCCAGAGAAGATCGTCGGGCGAATTGAAATGTGATTGGGCGATGGATTGGCATTCAGTCGAACCATAATGAATCGAAATGCGTGGATAGGACTCGCGCGCCAACTTCTGGGCCGTGGCGAAACTCAGGAAGCCACCCGAGCATATCAACTCGCAGTCTTTTTGCGGGTGCCTCGGCAGCATGTCGTCCGCGATCAGCTGCTTCAGGATGCCTGGAGTGACGGATATCTTGCTGATCTTTTGCTTGAAGGAGTCCCGTATGGCATTCGCCCGCTGTGCGATGATTGCCGTTCCACCCGCGTGCCAAACGCAAATGGAGCGATCAAGGCCAATTGCGGTCCAGAGGGGAAACCAGAGGGAGTGATGCACGGTCTCGGCATCGTAGTTTCGGAATCTGTTAAGCCGTTCAATTCTGCTGTCTTCATTTGCGCCGTCCCAAAGGACCTTTTTATAGGTGCCCGTGGTGCCCGACGTGTAGATGACGTGTCCCCCGTAAGGTGGCGCCCGCAGGAGTGGGCGCGGGAGCTCCGCATCATGCATACCCTTATATATAGATGAGGGCACAACAATCGCCTTTGCACCGCCTGGAGCGTTGCGATTCAAATTATGCGCAGCTTCCTCCACCTGGACCGCCACAACGCAAGCGACATCCTTGAAGTGCAGATCATTTAATTGAGCTATTGAATGAACCGATATAGTTGTGAGGCCGAGTGCGCGAAGCGCGAGAACATTGACCCATGCATCGGCAAGGCCCGACATCAGCACGACGGCATTGCGCCCCGCTGGCAAATCCTGCTGCGCGAGGAAGATGCGAGTGGTTTCAATGGTTCGGGCAAAATCCCCGTAGCTGATTGAGATGCCATTGTAAACGAGCGCGATCTTGTCTGGTCGCTTGTGCGCCCACTCGTAAATGCGATTTGTAATCATGATGCGTGCTCCAATATTGAGCTCATGACCAAGAATATGCGTTCAGTCTATCCCGAAGCGAGCTCAGGCAAAGGTGCATAGTAGTCACAAGAGCGATTTGGCGCTTATTGAGCGGTCAGTGATAAAAAGTCATCGCGCCGGATGATCTCGGCTTCTGTTCAGTCGGATGGCTAGAGTTCATACGCAGCCCATTCGCTATGCATGTTTCTTCAGGCGAAGCCTTGTTTTTATGCATGAAGTGGCGTCGCGCGCTGGACGCGGCGAAACAAGCGAACGGCTTGCGGGGCTCTGCCCCTTTGTTGGTTTGGTGTCGTTGCACAGGCCCGTATCTTGCTAGATTGAATGCAAGCCGGGGCGCGCAGGTGCGCCGTGTTCAAGTCCTCCTCCTTCAGTTTGTCAAAAGCGTAAAATCCAATGCCAGCAACACGTATGAGCTACCGCGGAATGGCGGTCGCGCCTCACCATCTCGCGGCGAGTGCTGCGCGCGACGTCCTTGCCGAAGGCGGCAATGCAGCGGAAGCGATGATTGCCGCTGCTGCCGCCATCGCCGCTGTTTACCCGCATATGAATCATCTGGGCGGCGATGGATTCTGGATTCTATCGCGTCCGGGCGAGACGCCGGTTGGTATCGAGGCATGTGGTCCTGCGGCAGCCGCAGCAACGCTCGACTTCTATCGGGAGCACGGCGTTACGCAGACGATACCACCACGTGGCGGACTGGCGGCGCTCACAGTGCCCGGCGCCATTTCCGGGTGGGATCTGGCGCATCGCGTGGCGCAGGCGTGGGGCGGCAAGCTGCCGCTCTCGCGGCTGCTTGAGCCAGCGGCATTTTTCGCGCGAGACGGCGTTGCCGTGAGCGAAAGCCAGGAACGGCTGACGCGGGAAAAGTTCGACGAACTGAAAGATGTACCAGGATTTGTCAGCACATTTCTCGTCGATGGGCAGGTGCCGCAGCATGGCGCGCGGCTTCGGCAGTCCGCGATGGCCGATACGCTGGAAAGGCTTGGCCGCGTGGGGCTTCGCGATTTCTATGAGGGCGAAATCGGTGCCGTTCTGGCGGATGATCTGAAGAAGGCGGGATCGCCGCTATCGATGAGCGATCTCGCGGGCTTCAACGCGCGGATTGTTGCGCCCCTCTCCACCAAGCTCTCATGCGGCACAATCTACAACATGCCGCCACCCACGCAGGGCGTTGCGTCGCTCGCCATTCTCGGTGTTTTCGATCGGCTCGGCGTCAAGCAAGGCGAAGGCTTCGATCATGTTCACGGCCTTATCGAGTCGACGAAGCAGGCCTTCCGCATGCGCGACGCGAATGTCTGCGATCCGGCCTATATGGCTTGCGAACCTGCGTCGCTCATCACTGATGCGGAACTCGAGCGCATGGCGGGCGAGGTGGATATGGCCCGCGCGGCGCCCTGGCCGCATGTCGCCAGGCAGGGCGACACGATCTGGATGGGCGTGATCGACGCGGAGGGCCGCTCGGCGAGCTACATTCAGTCGATCTATTGGGAATTCGGCGCGGGCATCGTTTCGTCGTCGACAGGCGTGTTGTTCCAGAACCGAGGCATCAGCTTTGCGCTCGACGAAAAGCATATCAACGCGTTGAAGCCCGGCAAGAAGCCCTTCCATACGCTCAACCCTGCTATGGCGCGGCTCGACGATGGGCGGCTTATGGTCTATGGCACGATGGGCGGCGAGGGCCAGCCGCAGACGCAGGCGGCAGTCTTCTCGCGCCATGTGCTTTTCGGACGCGATCTCGGCGAGGCAGTGGCCGCGCCGCGCTGGTTGCTCGGTCGCACATGGGGCGCGCAGTCGATCACACTCAAGATCGAAAGCGATCTCGATGCGGGCGTCGTCGCTCAGTTGAAAGCCGCGGGGCACGATGTCGAACTCGTGGCGTCCAGAAACGACATGATGGGCCATGCGGGCGCGGTCACGCTGTCGCCCGACGGGCGCTTCGAAGGGGCGTCGGACCCGCGTTCCGACGGCGACGCCATCGGCTTCTGATTTTCAGCTCTGATAGGGGTGGGTGGCGAGCCAGTGCCGCGCAATGTCTATGCGCTTCGCCACCCAGACCTTGTCATGCGACATGACGTAATCGAGGAAACGGGCGAGAGCCGCAGCGCGCGCCGGCTTTCCGACGACGCGGCAGTGAAGGCCGACCGACATCATCTTCGGCGCCGTCGCGCCTTCCGCATAGAGCATGTCGAAATTGTCCTTCAGGTAAGTGAAGAACTGATCGCCCGAGTTGAAGCCCTGCGGCGCGACAAAGCGCATGTCGTTGGTGTCGAGCGTGTAAGGCACGATCAATTGCGGCTTGCCATGCGTCGCGTCGTAATAGGGGAGGTCGTCCGCGTAGGAATCGGCGTCATAGACAAAGCCGCCTTCCTCGACGACGAGGCGCGCGGTGTTCGGGCTCGTGCGCCCCTGATACCAGCCGAGCGGGCGTGAGCCTGTGACCTTGGTGTGAAGTTCGACCGCGCGGGCGATATGCTCGCGCTCGATCTCTTCGGGAATGAACTGGTAGTTGATCCAGCGAAACCCGTGGCTCGCGATTTCCCAGCCGGCGGTCAGCATGGCCTCGACCGTTGCGGGGTTGCGCTCCATTGCCATGGCGACGCCATAGACGGTGACCGGAAGCCCGCGTTCGGTAAAGAGCCGATGAAGCCGCCAGAAACCCGCGCGGGAACCGTATTCATAAAGGCTCTCCATCGACATATGCCGCATGGCGGGAATAGACGGCGTACCGACCATCTCCGACAAGAACGCCTCGGAGGCCTCGTCGCCATGGAGAATGCAATTTTCCGCACCCTCTTCGTAGTTGATGACGAATTGCACGGCGATGCGCGCGTCGTCGGGCCATTGCGCCTGAGGCGGAGTCTGGCCATAGCCGATGAGATCGCGGGGATAGGTCATGCTGCGACCTTTCAGGCGGGAGTTTCGGATGCGGAGTAGACGGCGAGCGCCGCGTCGGCGGCAGCGCCTGAGGGGAGATTGAAGCCCTGCCCACGCAGCACGCATTCGAGCGCATTCAGCGTGATGAGGACATTGTGCTTGCGGCAATTGTAGCCCATGGCGCCGATGCGCCAGATCCGACCCTGCAAGGGACCGAAGGAGCTGCCGATCTCGATCTCGAAATCCTGACGCATGTGCGTGCGCACACGCTCGCCGTCGATGCCGTCTGGAATCTCGATGCCGGTGACGTTGCTCATCTTGTTGGAGAGGTCACCGAAAAGCGTGAGACCCATCGCCTCGAGACCGGCGACCATGGCGCGGCTTGCAAGCGCGTGGCGTGCGTAACGCGCCTCAAGTCCTTCCTGCAGAACGATGCGGGCGCATTCGCGCGCGCCGTATAGCATTGTCGTCGCCTCGGTATGGTGATTGAGGCGCTTTTCCGACCAGTAGTCCATGATCATGGCGAGGTCGAAATAGTTGGACGCGATGCGCGCGCCGCCGCCAGCGACGAGGCCCGTGGGCGCAATGCCTTTTTCGACATGGCGGCGCGAGAAAATGCGCTCCGCCGCGCGATCGGAAATGGTGATGGGCGCGCTGCCGGACGGGCCGCCGAGGCACTTTTGCAGGCCAGTCGTTACGATGTCGATGCCGAGCTTGTCCACCGGCAGCGACATGCCGCCAAGCGTAGCGGTCGCATCGACATAAAAGAGCGCTCCGTGGCGGCGGCAGATATCGCTAATGCCATCGAGCGGCTGGGCCATGGTGGTGGAGGTGTCGCCATGGACGCAGGCGACGAGGCGCGGCTTCACGCGGGCGACTGCCTCCTCGATTGCGGCCAGTTCAACGATCCTGCCCCAATCGGCATCGACCGTGGTGACTTCCGCGCCGCAGCGCTGTGCGATCTCGGTGAGGAGAAGACCGAAGCGGCCGAAATTCGGGATGACGACACGGTCGCCGGGTTCGAGCACCGAGATCAGCGCCGCTTCAATGCCTGCCCGCGACGTGCCATCGATGAGGAAGGTCCAGCGATTTTCGGTTTCGAAGACGCGGCGATAAAGCGCCATCGTCTCGTTCATATAGGCCGTGAATTCCGGATCGAACTGACCGAGGAGCTGCGCCGACATGGCCCGCAGCACACGCGGATGCGCATTGACGGGGCCGGGGCCCATGAGCAGGCGCTGCGGCGGATCGATTTCGTCGAAAATATCGTTGGTCATTTCTTGTAGCTCGCTTCAAGGCGATCGATAAATCTCAGCATGGCTTCGGCGGCAAGATCGGCATCGGCGGGATCTACCGATTCCGCTGGATTGTGGCTGATGCCACCTGCACACCGAATGAAAAGCATGGCCATTGGCGTGATGGCCGCAAGGGCGCCCGCGTCGTGGCCGGCCCCACTGGTTAGCCGCAGGGGGCGGAGGCCCATATCGGAGAGGACAGACTCGAGAATGGCGGTGAGAGCCGGGTCGCTCGGGTGCGGCTGCAAATCCAGCGTCTGACGGAGCGCGAAGCCTATGCCGCGCCGGGCGGCGATGGCCGCGATGCGCGTTTCCATCTCTTTCGCGGCGGCGTCGCGTATTGCGCGGTCTATCGCGCGCACATCGAGCGTGATCTCGACCGCACCGGCGATGACATTCGGCGCGCCGGGCTTTGCCTCTATGAAGCCCACCGTGCCGACGACGCCCTTCGTCGCCCAGGTCTTTGCGATCTCCTCGACGGCGAGAACCGCTTCGGCGGCTGCGGCAAGCGCATCATGCCTGAGCCCCATGGGGTTCGTCCCGGCATGGCCGGCCTTGCCGGTGAACGAGGCATGGAGTCGCAATTGTGCGGAGATGCCGCTGACGACACCAAGAGCCTGATCTTCGGCTTCGAGGACGGGGCCTTGCTCGATATGCGCCTCGAGATAGGCGATGAGCTCTTCGGGCTTGCGAGCGGCGAGCGGAATTTTCGCGGCGTCGAGGCCGAACGCTTCCATGGCGTCGGCGAGGCTTACGCCGTCACTATCCTTCAGCCCGGCAAACTGCGCGCCATAGTTTATCTGGCCGGAGGTGGCGCGGCTGCAGATCATGCCGGTAGAAAAGCGCGATCCCTCCTCATCTCCGAAGGCGACGACCTCGACGGCGAATGGTAGGCGGCGGCCTTCCGCGGCGAGGGCTTCGACGCAGGAGAGGCCAAGCATCACGCCAAGCGTGCCGTCATAGCAGCCTGCATCGCGCACCGTGTCGACATGCGAGCCGATCATCAGAGCGGGCGCGCCGGCCGTTGCGCCTTCATATCGCCCGACGAGATTGCCCACGGGATCGAGGTGAACCGTCATTCCGGTTGCGGTCATCCACTGCGTCAGACTTTCCAGCGCGGCGGCATGGGCAGGCGTCAGAAAGCGCCGCGTGAGGCCACGGGCGTCCTCGCTATAAGGCGATACGCCGAATGCGTCGCTTCGGGCAACGGCGCGTGCGCCCAATCCATCTTTCGTCAACTCGATCATACTCATCTTGTGTCAGGGGCATCTCGCGGTCCGGGAAGTCTCAGATCGTGGGCTTTGCTTCGGGCAGAAAGCTGACATGGGCGGATATTACCCGCCAGCCTTCCGGCAGGCGAAGCCAGGTCTGGCTCTGGCGCCCGCATTTTCCGTCATCGAGCCTTTGATACTCACAATTTGCGGTCGCGAAATTACGGCCATAAGTCGAAATCTCGACACGCAGAAGTTTCCGCGCGATCTTCGCGGCGTTGCGTCCCGCGCGGAAGGCGGCGATTTCTTTAAAGCCATAAAGGTTTTCGCCTGCGCCATATCGGATGGTGCGCTGATCCTGCCAGAAGAGTTCGTCGAGCACGTCGACGTCGTTCTCCATCAACGCCTTTTCATAACTATCGAAGACGGCACGCACCTCGGCGACGACTTCTTCATCGTCGATCGGCTCGTCGAAGCCTTCTTCGGCACCGAACGAAAGGGAAATGGAAGGGCTCATCACATATCCTCTTTCTTGTCGCCGCCATTCACGATGTCGAATCCGTAACCGGCGGAGAGGCGCTCCATGATGTGCTTGAGGCCGGTCGTGGGGGCGTAGCGGGCAGGCCGCTCCGCGGTAACGCAGGTCGGCAGCGCCTCGACATGAGCGTCGGCATTGGGATCGAAGAAGAAGGGCAGCGAATAGCGATCCTTCTCGCTCGTATTGATGACGCGGTGAAGCGTCGAGATATAGAGGTCGTTGGTCCAGCGCTGGAACATGTCGCCGATGTTCATCACGAAACAATCGGTGCGCGAGGGAATTTCGATCCATTCGCCAGCGACATTGCGCGCCTGCAGGCCGCCGACCCCATCCTGCGCCAGAAATGTGAAGCAGCCGAAATCCGTGTGCGCGCCGCAGCCGAGCTGTTCTTCGGTGATGAGGCCTTTTTGCGGCGGATAGTGTAGGAAGCGCATGGTGGCGAGCG
>DAIEIL010000081.1 GCA_027352645.1 Rhodobiaceae bacterium
CTGGCGCGCGTCGGGAGACGCATTCCGGACATGGTCGCTATGGGAAAGGTTTACATCGCCGATCTCGCTCAATGCCGAAATGCTCGATAGTTCATGGGTCAGGTCCTCCAGCTCGTCAGCGATCACATGCACGACCATGCCCTCCCTCTGCACACGGCCTTTCACGGCAAGGAGTCTCGATGTCAGCACGATGCGCCGGTAACGTTCATAAGTTCGCGGCCAGATGATGATATTGGCAATGCCCGTCTCGTCCTCCAGCGTCGCGAATATAACGCCGCTCGCCGTGCCCGGCCGCTGCCGTACGAGAACGAGGCCCGCAAGTTTTACTCGGGCATCAGCTTCGATTTCCGCGAGCCGCGCATGTGTAACGACGCCACGCGCACTCAGCCGGTTGCGAAGGAAAGCGAGCGGATGCGCCTTCAGGGAAAGGCGTATCGTCGCGTAGTCGAGCACGACATGCTCGCCGAGCGGCATAGTCGGGAGCTGCATTTCTTCCTCTCGCTGAAATCCTCCTTCCTCGAGCGCAGCGAAAAGTGGCAACGCAGCGGGTTTCACCCCGCTCTGCCCGTCGCCATATCCACCAAGCCCACGCACGGCCCAAAGCGCCGCGCGCCGGTCGAGCCCCAGCGATCGGAAAGCGTCTGCATCGGCGAGCTTTTCGATGGTGCGAGGCGCAAGCCCTGTCCTGAGCCAGAGATGGCGCACGGAATCGAAACCCTTTCCCCTCACCTCCATGACCTTCTCCCCTGTCTCGCCTTGCACGCCCTTCACCTGCCTTATGCCAAGCCGCACGGCGCGGAGCGCCTTTCCCGGCACCGCTTCGAGCGTGCAATCCCAATCGCTGAAATTCACGTCGACGGGACGCATCTCCACGCCATGTTCGCGGGCATCGCGGACGAGCTGAGCCGGGGCATAGAAGCCCATGGGCTGCGAATTGAGGATCGCTGCGCAGAAGACATCCGGATAATGGCATTTGATCCAGGCGGAGACATAGGCGAGCAGCGCGAAGCTCGCCGCATGGCTTTCCGGAAATCCGTAATCGGCAAAGCCCTCGATCTGCTTGAAGCAACGCTCGGCGAAATCGGGGTCGTAATCATTGGCGATCATGCCGGAGATGAATTTCTCCCGGTACTTTCCGATAGTTCCGACGCGACGGAAAGCGGCCATGGCGCGACGCAACTGATCGGCCTCGCCAGGCGTGAATCCCGCCGCGACGATGGCCATTTTCATCGCCTGCTCCTGAAAGAGCGGCACGCCCAGCGTCTTTCTCAACACCTCTTCCAGAGCAGGCGACGGATAGTCCACCTCATCTGGATTTTCGCGCCGCTTCAAATAGGGATGAACCATGCCGCCCTGAATGGGCCCCGGCCGCACAATCGCGACTTCAACGACGAGATCGTAGAAATTTCGGGGCTTGAGGCGCGGCAGCATCGACATCTGCGCCCTGCTCTCCACCTGAAAGACGCCGATGCTATCTGCCTGGCAGAGCATGTCATAAACTGCGGCATCGCCCTGCGGTACCGTCGCAAGGTCAAGCTTGAGGCCGCAATGCTCATCAATAAGTTCGAAGGCCCGGCGGATGCAGGAGAGCATACCGAGCGCCAGCACATCGATTTTCAGAATGCCGAGCGTGTCGAGATCGTCCTTGTCCCATTCAACGAAAGTCCGCTCCTCCATCGCCGCATTGCCGATAGGCACCACCTCTTCGAGCGGTTCCTTCGTGATGACGAAGCCGCCCACATGCTGCGAAAGATGACGCGGAAAGCCGATGAGTTCCGAGGCGAGCGCAAGCGCCATTTCAAGACGTGGATCGGCGGGATCGAGCCCCGTCGCCTGCGCATCCTCGCCTGACACACCACGATTGGACCAGCCCCATGTCGAACGCGCCAACGCATTGATGACGTCTTCCGAAAGGCCGAAGACCTTGCCGACATCGCGGATGGCGCTGCGCGAGCGATAGCGGATGACAGTGGCCGCGATGCCAGCGCGCTCCCTGGTATATTTATCGTATATATACTGGATTATTTCTTCGCGGCGTTCATGCTCGAAGTCGACGTCGATATCCGGCGGCTCGCTCCTGTCCCTCGAAACGAAACGTTCAAAGAGAAGATCGATTTCGGTCGGATTGACAGAGGTGATGCCGAGGCAATAGCAGACGGTGGAATTCGCCGCCGATCCGCGTCCCTGGCAGAGAATGCCAAGGCTTCGGGCATGGCAAACAATGTCATGCACGGTCAGAAAATATGGCGCGTAGCGCATTTCCCCGATCAGCGCGAGTTCATGCTCGATTGTCACTGCGATCTTCTCAGGAACGCCGTCGGGAAAACGCCAGGCAGCCCCTTCACTCGTCAAACGAACGAGCAGTTCTTGTGGCGTTTCATTCTCCGAGAACGTGTCGGCGGGATATTCATATTTGAGTTCGTCGAGCGAGAAGCGGCAACGCTCCATGATCTTCAGGCTCTCGTCGAGCGCTTCCGGCGCATGCGGGAAAAGCCGCGTCATTTCCTCATCGGATTTCAGATGACGTTCCGCATTGGCTTCGAGGCGGAAACCCGCTGTCTCCAACGTGCAGTGTTCGCGGATGCAAGTCAGCACGTCCTGCAGTGGCCGCCGCTCGGGTCCGTGATAAAGCACGTCATTCGTCACAAGGAGCTTCGCGCCCGCATCGCGCGCGAGACGTTCGAGCAGCGTGAAGCGTCGCGGATCATTGCCGTCATATCGTGGCGCCAGCCCAAGCCAGACCGAGCCCGAAAACGCCCTTGCCAACGCACGAAGCCCGTCACCGAAATCCATCGTCAGATCGGCAGGCGGCATTGCGATGAAGCAATGGCCTTCGCCCGCCGCCAGAATGTCGTGCAACGTCAGGTGGCATTCGCCTTTTTTCGTCCGCCGGTTACCCAGCGTGAGAAGTTTCGCGAGGCGGCCATAGGCGGCGCGATCCTCAGGATAGGCGATGACCTCGAATCCGCTCTGCGTCACAAGCCGTGCCCCGACGAGAAGCCGAAGCCCGTTCGCCTTCGCTGCCGCATGCATGCGCACTACACCCGCGAGCGTGTTGCGATCGGCGACGCCGATGGCTGTGAGGCCCAACGCCTTCGCAGCCAGCACCAGTTCGTCCGCATGGGAACCGCCATGCAGGAAACTGAAATTCGTCGTCACGGCAAGCTCGGCGAAACCGCCCTTGCGGGAAAAGCGGATCACGTTTCTCTCCTCATCACCTTCACCCGAAAATCCCATGCAGATACCAGCGCGGCACTTCCTCATCGCGCTGATAGAGGCCGTCGCGATAGAGCCAGAAGCGGCGGCCTTCCCTGTCCTCGACGCGGTAATAGTCGCGCGTGCGGCTTCCATCGCGCTGCCACCATTCGGGCGCGATGCGTTCCGGCCCGTCTGAGCGCACGACATGATGCAGGACACGCCGCCAGCGGAAGCTGCGCGGCGGACCTTCCGGCACTTCGGCCGTCACCTCGATCTGTTCTGCGCAGGCGAGCATGCGCAAGGGCCGCCCCACCACACCGTCGAGCCGCTGCAATTCCGGAATGCGCCAGTCATTGGGCGATATGAAGGAAGACGATGACGGCGTTTCGCCCATTGCAGGCACGGTTGCAACCGCGCGTTCGGGAATGTGGCTCGCGCAAGGCTTCAGGCGGCGCACGCGCGAAGGGCCGAGGCGATTGCCAATCCTGTCAATCAGCGCGTCAATGTCCCGCTCGCCGCTTCTCTCGCCGGAAAGCGCGGATTGCGACGGCGACATGGCATCGACGGCGAGCGCCGCGAGGCTCATCGCCTCGATGCCGAAGCCCGCATCGAAATCGTCGCCGGCCTGTTTCAGCTTTTCGCGGAAGAGTCGCGCGAGATGTTTCGCCTCGCGCGAGGGCGCGCTGGTGCCTGCAAGCGCCCGCGTCACCTCCCCATCGACGCGGAACAGGAGAAGCTCAAGCCGCCGCGCGCCTTTCAGGTCGCGCGTCAGCAGATCGCAGAGTTCGAGGGCAAGCCGCTCCACCGCCGTTTCGATGTCCTCGGTGCGGGTCAGCCCTTCGGCGAAGTGAAGCCGGGCGCGAAAAGGCACCAGCGGCATTTCGGGGGAAATGGGTTCCGACGCGCGGCCGAGCGCCTCGTCGAGGCGGCGCGCGACATCGGGACCGAAACGCGCGGTGATGGGCGCACGCGGGCGCCCGTAAAGATCGCCCACCCGCTTCAGCCCAAGCCTGTGGAGCCCGTCGCAAATGCCGGAAGAGAGCCGTAAAGCGCGGATGGGTAGCGTTTTAAGCGCATACTCTTCCTCGCCATCCGGCAGAACGAAGACCTGCCGCTCTCCGAAGCGGGCAAGCGCCCAGGCCGCGCCGGGCGACCCCGCCGAAACTGCGCGCGCGGCGATACCGAAGCCCCTGAGGCGCGCCACCAGATCGTCGAGAAGCGCCGCCTCGCCGCCGAAGAGATGATCGCAGCCGGTTATGTCCATGAGAATGCCGTCGGGTTCCGGGCCAGCCCCATGTGCGTCCGGCGCCGTCCAGGGCGTGTAGCGCCCACACCAGTCGGCGAGTTTCTTCAGCGCGGCGGTATCGGCGGCGAGATCGGCGTCGCGCACTTCGAGACCCCGGCAAAGCGCCATGGCATCGGTGACGAGTTGCCCCTCCTCTATGCCCTCCTGCGCTGCCGCGCGATTGCGCGCGGTGATGCGGAGCCCTCCTTGCCCGGGCATGGCAAGGGCGAGCGGGCGTCTGCGATCGGGCTTCTCACCCTTTGTCTTCAGCGCCCTGAAGAGCCGATCCATCGGCCAATGCGGCAGGAAGACCGCAACGATCCGTCGCCGCCCCATCATCGACACGCCATCCAAAATAAGAACGAAACAAGAACATAAATCTGACTCCCTCCGGACAGAAAGGCGAGTCAAAAATTTTGACCACCCTCAACGCCCTTTCGCTTCGTTCACGCTAAGATGAGGCATCATTCAAGGAGAGGCTGTCCGAGATGAAATCCAGACGCGCATTACGAATTGGCTTTCTGGCTTGTTTCACGCTGCTTGCGGCTGCCTGTGCGGACCCCGCAGCCGAAAAGGCGCGGCTCGATGCCGTCGACAATCAGAATTGCGTCGATCTCGGCTTCAAGCCCGGCACCGAGCCCTATGGCAATTGCCGGCTCAAGCTGAAGGAAATCCGAGCCAAGAATGAAAGTTCGCAATCGCCCAATCTAAATTTCGGCGTCGGCGTCGGTGTCGTTCACGGCCTTTAAGTTCTGAGGAGATCTGAATGCGCAAATGGTTTGCGGTAGCAGCGCTCCTGATACTCGCCGCATGCGTCAGCCCCGAGGAGCAGGCGGCGCGAGATGCGGCCCAGCGCGCAGCCGACGAACGCGAATGCCAGAGCCTCGGCTTCAAGTCCAGCTCGACCGCCTTCGCCAATTGCCTGCTGAAGCTCAAGGAGATCCGGGCGCAGGAAGAGAATACCCGCGCCATAGATCGCGCCAGCACCATGCCGCCGCCCTGGTGGGGGCCGCGCTACGGCCCGCCCTATTGGTGACGACGCAGTTCGGCGATCATCCGGCCAGTTCCAGCATTTCCTCTCTTCGCATCCCGCTGTCGCGAAGCTTGCGATCCGGCGTGGAGAGTTTCCGCCGCCCGACATCCCATTCGACGAGCCAGGTCGCGCCGCTCTCTGCGCCGCGGCAACGCTCCAGTTTCGCATTCCAGCGGGGCCGGCCGACAAGCTCCATGGATTGCCCTGCGAAACGCGAGCCCGGCGAACCGGGCGCGGCAGCGACGCGCCAGCGCGTGACCGCAACGCTCGCATCGGCGCTTTCATGCCCGGTGAAGAGGAGAAGCGGCGTTCCCCCCTCTTCCGCTGCAAGCTGCAAACGCCGTGTCGCCACGAGATCGAGCGCTTTCGTCCGCCCGTCGATCTCGCCGACGACCGCAGCGAAGGCACCGAGCCTCAGCGCCTCTTCCAGTACCCAGAGAAGCTCCACCTCTCGCGCTGCTGCGATCAGAACGAGCCGAGCGGGATCGAGCCCGAAAGCGGCAAGCCCGGGCCCGTAAAGCCCCCCCATGTCGAGAGAAACGCGCCCGCCTTCGCACCAGAGCAGCGGGGCCGATGACGACGCATCGGCAAAATGCGCCGCGAGCGCCGCGACGAAGCCAATTCCGGCCCCCATATCGCGATAATCCGCAGCCGCGATTTCGTGCAGGGCATTCCGGCGCAACCCGCCGCCCGGCAGGACATCGTCGAATGGCGAGCCTAGCGATACGACGCCCGAAGCACTTTCGCCTGTGGCATTTCCCGCCCCCTCGAAGGCGGCGATGCGGGTGCGCAATTCGGCAATGAGCCCGGCGGACTGTCCGGACATGGCGGTGAACCTCTGTTTTGTTCCTGTTATGTTCTAATCATCAACCGCCATGGAGTCAACCGCCCCCTCGCCTAGCGCATGCGCGATTTCAGACTGATCTCCGCCCCATCGACGACAAAATTGCCATAGCCGTGATGATGGATGGTCTTCGGCCGCTTCTGATCAGGGTCAATCCAGGCCTTCACCACCTCGAGAATGAACATGCTGTAGCGGTTCACCTCGCGCGTATCGCTGACGCGGCATTCGAGATTGGCGAAGCATTCCTTGATGAGCGGTGCGCCGACATTTTTGGCCGGCAGCGGCGTCAGACCGAAACTCTCGAACTTGTCGATGTCGCGGCCCGACGTGTTGCCAACCTCGACCACCTTCGACGCGAGCTTGCGCGCCGGAATGGCAATCACGCATTCCTTCGTCGCGCGGAGCATCTCGAAGCTGTAGGCGCTGCCGACGACGCAGGCGACGAGCGGCGGCTCGAACTCGACCATCATGTGCCAGGACATCGTCATGACATTGGCGCGCCCCTTGCGCGCCGTGGTGAGCAGGACCACGGGGCCCGGCTCGAGCAACTGGTAGACCCTAGAGAGCGGAAAATCCTTCATCGCAACCTCCTCGATGTCGTCATGACGAAACGAAGACCTATCCCTCCGCGACGCCCCAATAGTTGAAGCCTGCGATGCGCGGCGTCGAGGGAAGATACATGGTCTGGAGATTGGCAATCCTGAAACCGCCACGCTCGACGAGTTCAGGAATACGCCGGTTGAGGTTGCAGCCGCCGAAGAGCACGCGCCAGACGGGATTGATGCGGTTCTGCCATTTCAGCACATCCGCGTCAGGCGCCGCGCCATGCTCACAAAAGACAAGCTTGCCGCCGGGCTTCAGCACGCGACGCATGCCCTCAAGCGCCTTCACAGGATCGGGGATCGTGCAAAGGCTGAAGGTCACAAGCACCGTATCGACGCTCCTGTCATCGAGCGGAATCATCTCGCCCGGCAAGCCGACGAACTCGACCGGAAACGGCAGATCCTTCGCGCGTTCGCCCGCGAGCTTCCACGAGGCTTCGGAAGGATCGAGGCCGATCACCTTCTTCACCTTGGCCGGATCGTAATAAGGAAGATTGAGCCCCGTGCCGATACCGATTTCGAGCACCGTCCCCTCCGCCATGGGAACGACCTTCTTGCGCTGATAGCGGATCGGCTTCGACCCGCAGGCGCAATTGATGATGTGCGGAACGATATGCTTCTCGTAAAGGCCCATGACGCGCGCTCCCCATTCATGTTTTCAGGGATTATGAGCGCGCGTTTGGCTTAGCGCCACTCGGAAACGCCGAAACGCAGGAGGCGGTTGCCGTCAATGGGGCCGAGTGTGCGGCCCCTGCCCTTGAGCGCAAGCGCCCCGGCCCGGAGCAGATGTTTCTCGCGGAGGAGGCGCGCGCGCTTCATGCCGCCCGAAAGCGCGTCCCAGATCGTCTCTGGCGCGAGCAATCCGACATGGCCCGTGAGGACGCGACCTTCGACCGCGCGTGCGACGAGAGGATCAGCGATTCGTTCCCTGCGGCGCGGCGCTCCCGGCGCCGTCATGCCATCAGCCACATAGGCGGCGGCAAGCGAGGCAAGCGCGGCGCTCTTTGCATGAAGCGCAACGCGGTCGGCAACGCCGGAGGTCGGGAAATGTGCCCGCGCACCAGACAGCGCCACCCCGCCCGATTGCCCGTCGCCCAACATGCGCAGAAATTCGCCGGTAACGAGCGGCAGCGAAGTTTCGACAGACAGAGCCGCCCCACCCTCAACACGGAAGGCGAGCGCATCGCCAAGCGAGACCACGACGATGTCGCAAGGGCCCGCATTCCGCATCGCCTCGCAAACCATATCGCAAACGGCGCCCGGCAGCGCGACGAGGAGCGGCGGCACATCCAATGGCCTTGCCGTGTGGAGAGCCATCATCAACGCCCGCATAGCCTCGGGCACCTGCCGCCCGGCGTGACCGCGCGGCAGAAGATCGAGCGAGCCGCCGGCATTCGCAATGAGTTCCGCATCGGCGATGAGTGTTGCGGCTGCCTCGCGGGCGGCGTCGAGCCCCGCGCCGAGCGCCGCATGCGCGCCCTCGCCTGTGGCCGTAAGGCGCAAAAGACCGGGCCAGAGCTCAAAGCTCTTTTCCAGATATGTCTCGTTCTTGAGCATGGCCCGTTTTTGCAAGGACACCTCCCGCTGTCCAGAGGCGAAGGCGTCACTCGACGATATTCACCGGCTGGTCGGTCTGCAAAACAGACTGCTGATGGAAGCTTTTCACATAAGCCTGCCGGATTTCCGCAATCGCCTTGGCGGTCGCAGCGGTTTCCGGATGAACGATGACGACAATCCGCGCCGGTTCGGAAATGACCTTCGCCGACTGCCCCTTGGGATCGCGCCACTGCCCCGTACCGCTGAGCACGGTGAGGCCATCGGGAAAGCGCGGCGTCACCGTTTCAGCGAGAAACCGCGTCCATTGCCGCTCGCTGACGCGGCCGCCGCCCACGATACCAAGGCCGAAATAGAGCTTCGTCTCGATAGCGGCGGAGCCTGCAAAAGCAGGCGTCGCAAGAGCAAGCAGGAGGAAGATGAAGACGAACCGCTTCATGCGAAATCAGCCCTGCTCAGCTTTCTTCTTGAACCAGGCGATGGCGAAAGCGGCACCCGGCCAGAGATAGCTGACGCCCATGAGTGGGCGAAAAATATGCGAGGGAATCTGGAACTTGAGGACGAAGGACGCCATCACGATCGCCAGCGAGGCAATGCTGATCGCGAAGGCAAGATAGCTGAGGCGGAGCGCGGTTTGATAGGTCATGCCGAAATTATGGCATGCCTCGCCGCACTCCGCATCATTTGCAATCCGCCAAAACCTCAGGCGACGCCGAGCTTCTTCTGAAGGCTCGTCGACGAGGTCGTGTACTGGAAGGTGATCTTCGCATCGGGATTGACGATGCGCGCAGCCGCCTGTGCCATCAGCGCCACCTCATGGAACCCCGACAGGATCAGCTTCAGCTTGCCCGGATAGGTGTTGATGTCGCCGACAGCGAAGATGCCCGGCGCATTGGTCGCGAATTTCTCGGTATCGACCGGGATGAGGTTCTCATGCAGGTTGAGACCCCAGTTCGCGATCGGGCCGAGCTTCATCGTGAGGCCAAAGAAGGGCAGCAGCGTGTCGCAAGCAACGTCGAACTCGACATTGTCATTGCCTTTGATCGTCACGCCTTCGAGCTGGCCGTTGGCGCCGTGCAGCTTCGTCACCTGGCCGAGATGGAACTTCATCTTCTCTTCCTGCACGAGACGATGCATCTCGTTGACGGAAGCAGGCGCGGCGCGGAAGCCGTCACGACGATGGATGAGCTGCATGGAGGCGGCGATGGGCTGAAGATTGATCGTCCAGTCGAGCGCGCTGTCGCCGCCGCCGGAGATCAGAACATTCTTTCCACGGAAGGTCTCCATCTTCTTCACGGCGTAGAAGACCGACTTGCCTTCATATTCCTCGATACCGGGAATGGGCGGACGCTTCGGCTGGAAGCTGCCGCCGCCCGCCGCGATGACGATGACCTTGGTGTGGAAGGTGATGCCGCCGTCGGTCTTCACGAGCCAGCTGCCATCTTCCTGGCGCTCGACCTGCTCGACCTGCTCGTTGAAATGGAACTGCGGATTGAAGGGCGCCGCCTGCTCCATCAGCCGGTCGGTGAGTTCCTGACCGGTGACGAGCGGAAGGCCCGGAATGTCGTAGATCGGCTTTTCGGGATAGAGCTCTGCGCACTGGCCGCCGGGGCGATCGAGAATATCGACGAGATGAACCTTCATATCGAGAAGACCAAGTTCGAACACCGCGAAGAGACCCGTAGGCCCCGCTCCGATAACGACGACATCCGTTACGATCGTTTCCTCAGCCATGCCGGCACCCGTTCGGTTTAAAATACATCGAATAATCGGTATTTAATCGATTTCACAAATTGCGCCGCTTATATAGGTCCGCCAGCCGCCGACGCCAAGCAAAAACTGGGACTTCCAGAGCGAAAGACGCGATGTCACGGTTTTCCGAGATTTCCCCAGATGACAAAACGCGTTAGGTCCCTATT
>DAIEIL010000107.1 GCA_027352645.1 Rhodobiaceae bacterium
ATCGGAAGGGTTCATGTCAGTGTCCTCCCCGCAATTCGGCGGCGGCGCTCTGGACCGCCGCCACGATGCGGACGTGGGCGCCGCACCGGCAGAAATTGTCGTTCATCCCCTTGACGATGTCCTCGGTCGTGGGCCGCGGATTGGAGCGCAGCAGGCCGACGGCGCGCAGGATCATGCCCGAGGTGCAGAAGCCGCACTGCATGGCGTCTTGCTCCATGAAGGCCTTCTGAACGGGATGAAGCTCGCCATTCTTTGCGAGGCCTTCGACCGTCACGACATCGGCGCCCTCGGCCTGGCCCGCGAGCATGGCGCAGGATTTCACCGCACGCCCGTTCACATGGACGACGCAGGCGCCGCACTGGCTGGTGTCGCAGCCGACATGCGTACCGGTGAGCCCCAGTGCTTCGCGGATGTAATGGACGAGCAGAGTGCGCGCCTCGACATCGGCACTGACGGACTTTCCGTTGACTGTCATGGATACAACGGTCATGGGCAGGCCTCCCTCGAAATGTTTTTTAGACTCTCCGCGCTTGGCTACGCGGCGTCAAGCGCGGTTGAATGAAGACTGTGGTTCACTGACAAAAAGTTCAGCGACCGAAAATCAGGATCAGCGCGACCACGGCGACGATGAGGACGGTGCCCCAGATCCAGGGCGAGAGACCCTGGCCGGCTTCCTCGTCGGGCAGCATGGGAACGCCTGTGGGCGCGATGGCGTCCTGATCCGGCGATTTCACGAGGCCTTCCGCCATTTCCTCAACAAGCTCGGGCGTGGACTCGACCTTGGCGCCGCCGAGAGCCGCAGAGAAATTGCCGAAAAACTCGTCGGCGAGTTTCGATGCCGTCGAGTCGATGAAGCGCTGGCCGATCTGGGCGAGCTTGCCGCCGATCTGGGCGTTGACCGTGTAGGTGAGCACGGTCACGCCATTGTCGTCGGCGAGGTGAACTTTCGCGGAGCCCTTGGCAAAGCCTGCCGCGCCGCCATTGCCTTCGCCATTGATCGTGTAGCCGTTCGGTGGATCGATGTCGGTGAGCTTTACCTTGCCCTTGAAGCGCGCGCTGACGGGGCCGACCTTGGCCTTGGCCACGGCCTCGAATTCGTCATCGGCGATCTTCTCGACCGATTCCGCGCCGGGAATCGTTTCGCGCAAGACCTGAGGATCGTTGAGCGCCGCCCATACGTTCTCGCGGGGTGCCGGAATTCTGTATTCACCGGACATTTCCATGGGGGGATTCCTTCAGTATGGGGACGCTACGGGCCCCTATAGGTAAGTCAGCGCAAGCGTGATGCCAAGGACAACCGCAATCCAGAACACCATGGCGCCCGTCGGCGCGGTGCGCGCAAGGATACCCTCTGGCCCATGCGTGCGATAGACGGCAACGAGCAGCCGGTTGAGGCGGTAATCGGCGGCGCGGACGAGGGCCCGCCAGCCGGTCTGGACCTGATAGGCAAGGACAATCGTCATGCCGGGAAGCATGCGACGGTAGAACCAGTCGAAATCGAGATTGATCGAGCGCAACTCGGCTGGATAGAGCCCGTAGCGTATCAGCACAGCGAAGGCGAGACCGGCGAAAAACAGAAGTTGAAGCTGCGTCACCACATGGTCGGTCGTGTAGGGGTGGAAGTCCACCGGATAAGGCAAAAGACCATAGAGCGGCTGCGGCCATATACCGATGCCGACGCATAGCGCTGCCGCAATGCCCATCGCGATGAGCATGTGAAGCGGGGCTTCCCGGACCTTGAGCCCCCGGTCGTGTCCGAAGAACATCGAATAGGGAATCTTGATGCCCGAATGTTCGAGAACGCCGACTGAGGCGGCGAGCAGCGTCAGCCAGACAAGGAAATGGCCCGTGTCCGCGCTGGCCGAAAGGATGAGGCTCTTCGAGACGAAGCCCGAAAAGAGCGGGAAGGCCGAAATCGATAGCGAGCCCACGATGCAGAACGCCATGGTTAGCGGCATCGACTTCCAGAGCCCGCCGAGTTCCGATGCCTTCGCGGTTCCCGTCCGATACATGACCGCGCCGACGCTCATGAACAGCAGGCCCTTGTAGATGACATGCGCGAAGGCATGCGCGACCGTGCCGTCCAGGGCGAGGGGGGTGCCGATGCCGATGCCGACGACCATGAAGCCGATCTGGTTGTTGATGCTGTAGGCGAGCACCCGGCGGAGATTGTTTTCGATCGCCGCAAAGAAGACAGGGAAGATCGTCATCACCGCGCCGATATAGATGAGGCTTTCGGTGCCGGCGAAGCCGCGCGACAGCGCATAAACGGCGAGCTTGGTGGTGAAGGCCGACAGCGTCACCGAACCCGTCAGCGTCGCCGCCGGATAGGCGTCCTGCAGCCAGTTATGAAGCAGCGGAAAGGCGCATTTGATGCCGAAGGCAAGGAAGATGAGCCAGGTGCCGAGGCTGTCGAGTTCCATATGTTCGAAGGCGATGGAGCCGGTGTCGCGGTAACGCAGAATAAGCCCCGCGAGCAGCAGCAGGCCTGAGCCGATCTGGATCGCGAGATAACGCAGGCCGGTGTGCCAGGCGCCTTCCGTGCGACGCGCCCAGATGAGGAAGACGGAGGCGAGCGCCGTTCCCTCCCAGAAGATGAAGAGCGTCAACAGGTCGGCTGCGAAGACCGCGCCGATGGTCGCGCCTGCATAAAGAAGGCTTGCCGCCTGCTCCAGCCGATCCCGAAGGTGGAAGGCGAATAGAAGCGAAAGAAAGGCCGCGAGCGAGAATACCAGCGCAAAGACGAAGGAGAGCGGGTCCAGCCGCAGGAATCCGAGCTGAAGATCGAAAATATTCAGAAGGCCGTAATTCGCATAGGGCAGCGTGACGAAGCTCGCCAGAGCGAGGAGCGGAACGAACAGCAGCACCGCGCCACGCACGGCGCGCCACGGGATCAGCACCGCGAGGGCGCCGGCGACATAGACGAGGGCGGGCGACAAAATCTCAGGCATCCTGCGCCCCGCTTACCTGCTTTTCGGTGCCGGCAAGGCTTTCGTCTTCCTCGTCCGTGGCGCGGTCGCCGTAGTAATCCTCTGGCCGCATGACCAGCCGCCGCAGAACCCGGGAGAGAAAGATCAGCGCCGCATAAGTGACGAAGCCAAACACTGCGAAGAAGAGGGGTGACCGCTCGACCTCGAACATGCCGTGCCCGTCGCGCAGAAGATCCGCGATGGCGAGCGCGAGGCAGATCGCGCCGAGGCCGAGAAGAACCTTGTTGGTGATATAGGACTTCATGGCGCGGCCTCCGGTGCGACGGCGAGCAGCGGGATGCGCAGCAGGAAGCCGTAGAGTTCATTGCCGAAGAAAAAGAGCGCCACGCAGCCGAGCGCAGTTGCGCAGATCGGGAGCAGGCAAAGCAGCGGTGCCTCCGCAATTCCCGCCGGCCCGGCTTCCCCGGCGGTCAGCGTATTCGCCTGACGCGGAGGCAGGAAGAGCGCCTTGCCGGCCACCGGCAGAAGATAGAAGACGCTGAGCAGCGAGCCGAGCGCCAGCACACCGATCAGGAAATCCTGACCGGCGTCCGCCGCGCTCATGAGCAGGAACCATTTGCTCCATGCCCCGCCGAGCGGGGGCAGGCCGATAATGCTGAAGGATGCGACGAGGAAGGCAGTGAATGTGAAAGGCATCTGCCGCCCCAGTCCGGCAAGTTCGCTCACGCGGGTCTTGTGCGTGGTGACATAGATCGCGCCCGCGCACATGAAGAGCGTGATTTTCGCCATGGCATGCATGACCATCTGCATGGCGCCGCCGATGACCCCCATCTGGTTCGCCAGCGCGACGCCAAGCGTTACATAGGCGAGCTGGCTCACGGTGGAGTAGGCGAGCCGCGCCTTGAGGTCGTCTTTGGTGAGCGCGATGACGGCGGAAATGACAAGCGTGGCCGCCGCGACCCAGGCGAGCCAGACGGATGCGCCGGTGCGTGAAAGATAGCCGATGCCGAAGATGTAGACGCCCACCTTGAGCAACGTGAAGACGCCAGCCTTCACCACGGCAACGGCATGGAGCAGCGCGCTGACCGGCGTCGGCGCGACCATGGCGGCGGGAAGCCAGCGGTGAAAGGGCATCAGCGCCGCCTTGCCGATGCCATAGGCAAAGAGCGCAAGAAGGAGCGGCGCCACGGCAGGATCGACGCGGCCATCAAGGATGCCACCGGGGAAGAAATCAAGCGTGCCGGTCGCGGTCCAGACCCAGATGATGGCGGGGAGGAAGAGGCCAATCGAAGTCGTGAGCAGGATAGCAAGATAGATCCGCGCGCCCGCTCGCGCCTCCGGTGTCTGCTTGTGGGCAACCAGCGGGTAGGTCGAAAGCGTCAGGACTTCATAAAAGATGAAGAGCGTGAAGAGGTTCCCGGCGAAGGCGATGCCGAGC
>DAIEIL010000159.1 GCA_027352645.1 Rhodobiaceae bacterium
CGCAGATTGGCGAAGAGTTCGAGATCCTTGCGCAGACGCAGCAGGCCCGCCTCGGGACGGCCTTCATAAGGCACGTTGTCCCACTTGGGTCCGCCCACCGCGCCGAGGAAAACGGCGTCCGCCGCCTTCGCCTTCTCGATGGTCGCATCCGTCACCGCGACGCCGTGCTTGTCGTAGCAGCAGCCGCCGACCAGCTCATGCTCGACGGCAACGTCGAAGCCGCGCTTCTGCTTGTACCAGCCAAGCACGCGCTCGACTTCGCCCATCACTTCCGGGCCGATGCCGTCGCCGGCCACGATCAGAATCTTCTTCGTCATTTCGCTTTCTTTCTCATCGTCATTGCCGGGCTTGACCCGGCAATCCAGAGCCACTTGCGCCGCGCTGGATGCCCGGGGTCAAGCCCGGGCATGACAAAAAGGGTTACAACCAGGGCTGCTCGGCAGCGTGGCGCTTCTCATAACTCGCGATGGTGTCGACCTTCTTCAGCGTGAGGCCTACGCCGTCGAGACCTTCGAGCATGCAATGCTTGCGGAAGGGATCGATGTCGAACTTGATCACCCCGCCGTCGGGGCCATGGATTTCCTGAGCTTCGAGATCGACGGTGACGACCGCGTTGGAGCCGCGCTCCGCGTCATCCATCAACTTGTCGACATCGGCCTGCGGCAGAACGATCGGCAGAATGCCGTTCTGGAAGCAGTTGTTATAGAAAATGTCGGCGAAGCTCGGCGCGATCACGCAGCGGATGCCGAAATCGGCAAGTGCCCAAGGGGCGTGTTCGCGCGACGAACCGCAACCGAAATTCTCGCCCGTGACGAGGATCTGCGCGTGGCGATAGGCCGGCTTGTTCAGCACGAAGTCCGGCTTCTCGTTGCCCTTTTCGTCAAAGCGCATCTCGTCGAAGAGATTCTTGCCGAGACCCGTGCGCTTGATCGTCTTCAGAAACTGCTTCGGGATGATCATATCGGTGTCGATATTGATCAGCGGCATGGGCGCCGCGACGCCCGTGAGTTTGTTGAACTTGTCCATTGCCGTTCTCCTCAGTTCATCTCACGCACATCGACGAAGTGGCCCGCGATCGCCGCCGCCGCCGCCATGGCGGGGGAGACGAGATGCGTGCGTCCGCCGCGGCCCTGACGGCCTTCGAAATTGCGGTTGGACGTCGAGGCGCAACGCTCGCCGGGGCTGAGCTTGTCGGCATTCATCGCAAGGCACATGGAGCAGCCCGGTTCGCGCCACTCGAAGCCCGCCTCGATGAAGATCTTGTCGAGGCCTTCGGCTTCCGCCTGTTCCTTCACGAGGCCGGAGCCCGGAACGACCATGGCATTGACGGTCGGTGCGACATGCTTGCCCTTGGCGATGGCGGCCGCCGCGCGCAGGTCTTCGATGCGGCCATTGGTGCAGGAGCCGATGAAGACGCGGTCGATCTTCACTTCGGTGATCGGCGTGCCCGCCTTGAGGCCCATATATTCGAGCGCGCGTTCCATCGCGTGGCGCTTGCCCTCGTCAGCGGCATTCGCCGGATCGGGAATGCGGTCGGTGATGCGGATGACGTTTTCCGGGCTCGTGCCCCAGGTGATCATCGGCGGCAGATTCGCGATGTCGAGATTCACTTCCTTGTCGAAATGCGCGCCCTCGTCCGACGGCAGCGTCTTCCAGTAGGCAACCGCCTTCTCCCAGTTCTCGCCCTTGGGCGCCATGGGGCGGCCCTTGAAATATTCGAAGGTCTTTTCGTCCGGCGCGATCATGCCGGCGCGCGCGCCCGCTTCGATCGTCAGGTTGCAGACGGTCATGCGGCCTTCCATCGAAAGGTCGCGGATTGCCTCGCCCGCATATTCGACGACATATCCCGTGCCGCCCGCCGTGCCGATATGGCCGATGATGGCAAGCGCGATGTCCTTCGCGGTGAAGCCCGCCGGCGCCTTGCCGATGACATTGATGCGCATGTTCTTGGCCTTGGCCTGGATCAGCGTCTGGGTCGCGAGCACATGCTCGACTTCAGACGTGCCGATGCCATGCGCCAGCGCGCCGAAAGCGCCATGCGTCGAGGTGTGGCTGTCGCCGCAAACGATGGTCGTGCCGGGCAGTGTGAAGCCCTGCTCCGGACCGACGATGTGGACGATGCCCTGACGCTTGTCGCTCATCTCGAGATACTGGACGCCGAAGGCTTTCGCATTGTCGTCGAGCGTCTGCACCTGGATGCGGCTCTCTTCGTCGGCGATGCCCTTGGAGCGGTCGGTCGTCGGCACGTTGTGGTCGGCAACCGCGAGCGTCTTGGCGGGCGCGTGAACCTTGCGGCCCGATATCCGCAGACCCTCAAAAGCCTGCGGGCTCGTCACCTCATGCACGAGATGGCGGTCGATATAGAGGAGGCCGGTGCCGTCCTCCTGCATGTCGACGAGATGGGCATCCCAGATTTTGTCGTACATGGTGCGGGGTGCAGCCATTTTCTTTCTCCTTTTACGGGCGCTTCGAATTGCGGTCGCGCGCACCGTTCAACGTCAAATCAGATAAGAGAGGCAGCCAAAAACGAAAAGCGGGCATGGGGCCCGAGGCCCCAGCCCGCTTTTTGCGTCTCGTCCAATCGTCTACCGACGAAATCAGGCGGCGCCGTTCTCTTGCGAGCGGGCTTTGTTGTCCTGCTTCTTCTCGGTAATTCGAGCCGACTTCCCGCGACGGCCACGCAGGTAGTAGAGCTTCGCGCGACGAACGCGGCCCCGGCGCACGACCTTGATCGAGTCGACCAGCGGGCTGTAGAGCGGGAATACGCGCTCGACGCCTTCGCCGTAGGAAATCTTGCGAACCGTGAAGTTCTCGTTGATCCCGCCGCCCGACCGCGCGATGCACACGCCTTCATAGGCCTGTACGCGCGAACGCTCGCCTTCAACGACCTTCACACTGACGATCACTGTATCGCCGGGCGCGAAATCGGGAATCTCCTTACCGCCGGAGAGGCTTCCCATCTGCTCCTGCTCGATCAGCTCAATGATATTCATCGGTTTAAACCTCAGGTATTGAAGGCGCCGGAGCCGGGCCCTTTCAGGGCTCTTTACGGGTAAACCCCGTCCGGAAGCGCGCTTCACTATCACACTTCAATGTCACTGGCGACTGTCTTTGGACCGACTCGCGAGAAATTTCTCCCAGAGGTCGGGTCGCCGCTCCTTCGTCAAAGCCTCGGCCATGGCCCGTCGCCAGGCCTTGACCTTCGCATGGTCCCCGGAGGTCAGAACCGCCGGGATTTCGCGCCCCTCGAACACCTGAGGGCGCGTGTACTGCGGGTATTCAAGCAACCCGCTCTCGAAACTCTCATCCTCGCCCGAGGCTTCCTTGCCCATCACACCGGGCAGAAGCCGGACCACCGCGTCCAGAAGCGCCAGAGCCGCAGGCTCCCCGCCCGAAAGGACGAAATCGCCAAGGCTCACCTCTTCCAGCCCGCGGGCCTCGATCACCCGCTCGTCGAGCCCCTCGAAACGCCCGCAAAGAAGCGTCACGCCGGGACCCGCTGCCAGTTCCCGGACCCGCGCCTGATCGAGCGGCTTGCCCCGGGGACTCAAATAAATCAACGGCTTGGCCGATCCGGTCTCGTGTACCGCATCGATCGCCGCCGCAACCACATCGGCCCGCATCACCATGCCGGGCCCACCGCCCGAAGGCGTATCATCGACCGAGCGGTGCTTGTCCGTCGCAAAGCCACGGATATCCACCGCATCGAGCCGCCACGTTCCGGCCTCAAGCGCCCGCCCCGCCAGCGATATGCCCAGCGGCCCCGGAAACATTTCCGGGAAGAGCGTCAGGACCGTCGCCGACCACGGCTCCGGCTTCGAGAAGGGCTCAGTCATCGTCGCCCTCCCCCGCTTCGGCCTCCGGGCCTCCGTCGAAGAGGCCCGCATCGAAAATCCCGAGCGGCGGGTCGATCACGATCCGCCGCGCCCCGATCTCGACCTCCGGCACATTCTCCTCCGTGAAGGGGAGATAGACCGTCGGCCCGCCTTCTGGGCGCTTGATCTCAAGGAGATCGCCCGCGCCGAAATTCTCGACCGCCACAACCTGCCCATAGACCCGTCCGTCGGCACCTTCGGCCGAAAGCCCGATGAGGTCGCTGTAGTACCAGCCTTCCTCCTCGTCGGTCTCCGGCAGGCGCGCCCGCTCGACATAGAGCTCGGTCCCGCGCATGGCTTCCGCCTTGTCGCGGTCGCCAATGCCTTCGAGGCGGCAGATCACGACGCCCTTGGCCCTGCCCATCGCCTCGATCCTGAAGCGGCGGTGTCCGTCCTTCGTTTCGACCGGGCCGTAGGCGGCGACCGCCTCCGGCTCTTCCGTGAAGGGCTTCACCTTGACGAGACCGCGCACGCCATGCGCGCCCACGACGACGCCGAGACAGACTCTCTTCTGCGGGCTGTCAGCCATGGTTCCGGCGAGTGCTTACGCCTCGGCCGGGGCCTCGGCAGCGGCCTTTGCTTCTTCAGCAGCAGCGGCGGCAGCGGCCAGACGCTCCTGCGCCTTCGCCTTGGGCTTCGCCTTGACGGGGTTCGCTTTCGCGTTGCGCTTCAGAAGGCCGGCGGTATCGAGGAAACGCTCGACGCGGTCGGTCGGCAGCGCGCCAACGGAGAGCCAATGCTTCGCACGCTCGAGGTCGAGCACGATGCGATCCTTGCTGTCCTTCGGCAGGAGCGGGTTGAACGTGCCGATCTTCTCGATGAAGCGGCCGTCGCGGGGCGAACGCGTGTCCGCGATCACGATGCGGTAGAACGGACGCTTCTTGGCACCGCCACGGGCGAGCCTGATCTTGAGAGCCATGTTTTTTGCCTTTCAGTGAAACTCGAAACTTCTGAACTCATGCGCCAGACCCGGCGCGAAACTCACTTCTTCTTTTTCCCGCCCGGCAGGCCCGGAAGGCCGCCACCGGGGAAACCGCCGCGCCCCGGAAGGCCGGGAAGCCTGGGCATTCCACCCGCACCGAGGCCGGGAAGACCGCCGGGCATTCCGCCGCCCAATCCACCTGGGGGCAGCATGTTCTTCAGCGCGTCGGGATTGCTTGCCAATTCAGGCGGAAGTTCGGGCATGCCGCCGCCGAAGAGCTTGCCGAGAAGGCCGCCGCCCTTCTGCCGCGCCATCATCTTCATCATGTCGGCCATCTGGCGATGAAGCTTCAGGAGACGATTGATCTCCTGCACTTCGGTGCCGGAGCCCGCCGCGACACGGCGCTTGCGGCTCGCATTGAGGAGCGCCGGATTGCGGCGTTCAGCCTTGGTCATCGAGGAGATGATCGCGGCCTGACGCTTCACCACGCTGTCGTCCATATGCGCATTGGCCATCTGCGCCTGCGCTTTCGCGACGCCAGGCAACATGCCGAGAACGCCCTTCATGCCGCCCATGCGCTTCATCTGCGCGAGCTGCTCGGCCAGATCGTCGAGGTCGAACTGACCCTTCTTCATCTTGGCGGCGATCTTCTGCGCCTTTTCGGCGTCGATCGTTTCCGCCGCCTTCTCGACGAGGCTGACGACGTCGCCCATGCCGAGGATGCGGCCCGCGACGCGATCGGCCTTGAAATCTTCCAGCGCGTCGAGCTTTTCGCCCGTGCCGAGAAGCTTGATCGGAACGCCGGTGACGGCACGCATCGAAAGTGCGGCGCCGCCGCGTCCGTCGCCATCCGTCCGTGTCAGGACGATGCCGGTGACGCCGATGCGATCCTTGAACTGCTGCGCGACATTGACGGCGTCCTGACCGGTCAGGCTGTCGGCAACGAGAAGCGTCTCATGCGGCTGCGCGACGTCGCGCACTTCCGCGACTTCCTGCATCAGCGCTTCGTCGATATGGATGCGGCCCGCCGTATCGAGCATGACGATGTCGTAGCCGCCGAGCCTTGCGGCCTCGATGGCGCGCCGCGCGATCTGCACCGGCTGCTGACCCGCGATGATCGGCAGCGTGGCGACGCCCGTCTGCTCGCCGAGGATCTTCAACTGCTCCTGCGCGGCCGGACGGCGCGTATCGAGCGAGGCCATGAGAACGCGCCGCTTGTCGCGGTTCTCGAAGCGCTTGGCGATCTTGGCGGTCGACGTGGTTTTGCCCGAGCCCTGAAGGCCGACCATCATGATGGCGACGGGGGCGGCGGCGTGGAGCGAGATCGACGTGTCGCCCGCCCCGCCCAGCATCTCGACCAGTTCGTCATGGACGATCTTGATGACCTGCTGGCCCGGCGTGATCGACTTCAGCACCTCGACGCCGACCGAGCGCTCTTTCACCTTGTCGATGAAATCCTTGACCACAGGCAGCGCCACGTCCGCTTCGAGCAGCGCCCGGCGGACTTCGCGCATGGCTTCGTCGACGTCCTTCTCCGAGAGCGCGCCGCGCCCTCTGAGTTTCGTAAAGACGTCGCCGAGGCGACCTGTCAGGTTTTCGAACATATCGGTCTCGAATAGGGGGCTCTCGCCCGCACCGTTCACACAAAGCAAAAACGCACCCGCGAGCGAATATCGCCGGCGGATGTTGACCCGGGCTCAATGCCTCGGGCGGATCGGGGCGCAACAATGTCCCGAAATTCGGGGCGGAAGCTAGGGCGGCGGGCCCAAAGAGTCAATCCCGGGGCGCAGCCTTGGTCGGCCACACCCCGAGAGAAACGCATCATAGCGCAACGAAGCAAGGCGGCGGCGGGTCGCCCGCAAGGCCGTGTTACTTCGAGCCCTTGTCCGGCTTCGGCGACCTGTTCTGCTCCCTGTCCTCGTGGGTAACGGTCGCCATCGACTCCACCCAGCGGGGCATCCCGTGGTCCTCTTCCTGCCTGAATTCCGAAATCCTCTGGTCGAGCTGCTTCAGCTCGTCTGCCCTCTGGGCATCGGACTTCGGTGCATCGGAATCGAGCGGTCTTTTTGTGTCAGCCATTTAAATCTCCCTGTTCGGGACGCCCTCATCCATGAACCGGACTTCTCCGCGACGAGGTGCGATGGGACAAAAAGGGGCGATGTCGGGGCGGGAATCCGACACCGGAAAACGCGCTCGGCCGGGCTCGCCCTTGGGAACTCCTTAGAAAAAATGCGCCGGGCGACAAATCGATCCGGCACATTGCGGCGAATTAACGAAAGCGCGCGGGAAATCCGATATCAGGAAATCAGCAAATACCTGATTTCATTGGAGATTCTGAAGAAAATACTCCAACCCCGCCTTGGCGAAGGCGCGCATGTTCGAGACCCGGTCGTCGTTGCCGGTCTGAACCGTGAAGCTGCGTTCCACAGGACCGACAAGGGCAATGCAGCTCGTGCCCGCCGGATCGCCATAGCGGCTGCCCGCCGGACCGGTTGCACCGATCTCCGCCAAGGCCCAGTTGCATGAAAACTGGTCCCGAAGCGAGCGGCCCAGCAGACGGACAAACGGCTCGCTCAAAGGCTTCTGGGCCTTGGCTTCGACGATCGCCTCATCGGAGAGGTCGATCAGTACGCGACGCGCCTTCTGCGTGTAGACGACCGCCCCACCGAGATAATAGGCGGACGCGCCGGGTACCGACAGCAGCGCCGCCGACATGAGGCCCCCGGTCGAGGATTCCGAAACGGCCACGGTCTCGCCGCGCGATTTCAGAAGCGCGCCGATCCGCTCGGCTATGGGAAGAAGTTCCTGCATGTCTAACGCCGCTCCTTGAGTTCGGTCACCTTGTAGAATTCATCGCCCCAGAGAAGGTAATAGAGGCGCGCCGGCAGGTGATAGGTCGTCGGAATCGAATATTCCTGCGAGGCGTGGATTTTCCACCCGCTCATGCGGGTCGAGAGCTTTGCTCTCATCGAAAGGGTGGGCTCAGGCTCATTGGCGGCGACGAAAGCCCCCGCCACCCCGCCAATGGCGCGGATACCACGGCGCGGCGCCACCACGTAGGCGATCCATTTCGGCCCCCGATAGCCGTCGGCGGCGGGCGTCTCATTCAAACGACGCGCCGCTGCCTCGGCGGCAAGACCGATCCGCATATGGTCTGGATGGCCGGATTCTCCGCTACCCGGCCAGAAAGTGACGACGAGATCGGGCTTGTAGCGGTCCATCGCCTCCGCGACGCGCGATGCGAGCCATTCGAAATCGACGCCGGAAAGGCCGGAATCCGGAAAACCCCAGACTTCCTGCTCGTCGAGCCCCAGCGCATAACCGCTTTTCAGAACCTCGGCCGTCCGTATCAATGCCAGATCGCGCTGCCGGGCGATCACGGGCACCTGCGTCCCCCTCTCACCCCGCGTTGCGGTGATGAGGGCCGTAAAGGCGTGATCGCGGGTTTTTGCGGCTTCGAGAAGCCCCGCCGCCCGCAATTCATCGTCAGGATGTGCAAAGACGGCCAGAACGCGTGTCGCGCCAAGCTCGCCCGCCACCGAGGGCACCTCCCGCGCGGAGGGCTCGGAAAAGAGGCTGCTCGCCCAGGCAAAAAGCCCCGCGCAGACAAGCAACAGGGCGAGCGCGAGGCCCGCCAAAATCCTTAACGCCTTTTTCCGCATGTCCTCCCCCGGGAAACGCGCGCATGCTATCAGTTTCAACGAAGCGAGGCGGGCAAGACAAGGACCGGGGCGGCGCAAACGACTGGTATTTCCACCTGAAAAGCGCCATATACGGGCGATCATGATGACCTCGGGCATGCATTTCCGGAAGATGAACGGGCTCGGCAACGACTTCGTCGTGCTGGATGTCCGCTCGCACCCGCTTGCGCTCTCCGATGACGCTACGCGTGCCATTGCCGACCGCGACAAGGGCATCGGCTGCGACCAGCTCATCACCATCGAAAATCCCCGCGCCGGCGGCGATGCCTATATGGGCATCCGCAATGCGGACGGCTCGACGGTCGGCGCCTGCGGCAATGCGAGCCGCTGCATCGGACGCCTGATCCTCGACGAGACGGGCAAGAGCGAAGTCCGCCTCGAAACGCCCTCGGGCATCATTATCTGCTCCGACGCGGGCGACGGGCGCATCACCGTCGACATGGGCGAACCGCGCCTGAAGTGGAACGAGATTCCGCTTTCTGAAGAATTCGCCGACACGCGCACCATCGAGCTTGAAGTCGGCCCGCTCGGCAATCCGGTCATGCATTCGCCCTCCGCCGTCAGCATGGGCAATCCGCATGTGATCTTCTTCGTGAAGGACGCCGACGCGATCGACCTCGGCAGGATCGGCTCGATGCTCGAGCATCACCCGCTCTTTCCCGAGCGCGCCAATATCTCGGTCGCGCAAGTGCTTTCGCCGACGCATATCAAGCTCAAGGTCTGGGAGCGCGGCGCGGGCCTCACCCGCGCTTGCGGCACCGCCGCCTGCGCGACAGGCGTTGCCGCCGTGCGCCGCCACCTCGCCGAGCGCAAGGTGACGATCACGCTGCCAGGCGGCGACCTCGAGATCGAATGGCGCGAGGCCGACAACCACGTCTACATGACCGGCCCCATCGAATTCGAATTCGAAGACGACCTCGATCCGCGCCTGCTTGCCGGAGGCGTGGTCGCATGAAGCCCGCACCGGACAAGAAGATGCCAGAAATCGTCACCTTCGGCTGCCGCCTCAACACTTATGAATCCGAGGTGATGAAGGGCCATGCCGAAAAGGCGGGTCTCGAAGGCGCGATCATCTTCAACACCTGCGCGGTAACGAACGAAGCGGTGCGCCAGGCGCGTCAGGCGATCCGCAAGGCGCGGCGCGAAAGCCCCGATGCCCGCATCATCGTCACGGGCTGCGCGGCGCAGGTGAACCCCGACGAATTCGCGGCCATGGCCGAAGTCGATCTTGTTCTCGGTAATGACGAGAAGATGCAGGCCGAAAGCTGGCAGCCGGCCCGCGCGCTTCATGCGAATGAACGTGTCCGCGTCAACGACATCATGTCGGTGAAGGAGACCGCCGGTCATCTCGTGCAGGGTTTCGAGGGCCGTGCCCGCGCCTTCGTTCAGGTGCAGAATGGCTGCGACCATCGCTGCACTTTCTGCATCATCCCCTATGGCCGGGGAAACTCCCGCAGCGTTCCCGCAGGCGAAGTCGTGGCGCAGGTTCGCGCCCTGGTCGAAAGCGGCTACCGCGAAGTCGTGCTGACCGGCGTCGATATTACATCTTATGGCGCCGATCTTCCCGGCAGCCCCAGCCTCGGCAATCTCTCCCGGCGCATCCTCAAGCTCGTGCCCGAACTCGAACGCCTGCGCCTGTCTTCCATCGACTCCATCGAAGCCGATGACGAGCTGATGCGCCTCATCGCCGAGGAAGAACGGCTGATGCCGCATCTCCATCTCTCGCTACAGGCGGGCGACGACATGATCCTGAAGCGCATGAAGCGCCGCCATCTCCGCGCGGATTCGATCCGCTTCTGCGAGGAAGCGCGCCGTCTGCGCCCGGATATCGTTTTCGGCGCGGATTTCATCGCGGGCTTCCCCACCGAAACGGACGAAATGTTCGAGAACACGCTGCGCCTCGTCGATGAATGCGGCCTCACCTGGCTCCATGTCTTCCCCTTCTCCCCGCGTCCCGGCACGCCCGCCGCGCGCATGCCGCAGCTCGACCGCGGCCTCATCAAGGCCCGCGCCGAACGCCTGCGCCTGAAGGGCGCGGAACGCGTTCGCCTTCACCTCGAAGCGGGGCTCGGCCAGACGCGGTCCGTTCTGATGGAGAGCGAAACCATCGGCCGCACCCATCAGTTCACGCCGGTTCATCTCATCGATGCGAGCGTTCGCCCCGGCGAAATTCTCGACGTCCGCCTCGCCTCCCATGACGGCGCCTCCTTCCAGGGTCTCAGGGCGGCATGAGCGAAACCGACGCCCCCGAGGAACAGCAGAAAAAGAAATCCTTCTTCCAGCGGATGAAGGAAGGGCTTTCGCGCTCGACCCGCACCATCTCCGAAGGCATCACGGGCATCTTCACCAAGAAGAAGCTCGACCGGGCAACGCTCGACGAACTGGAAGAGCTTCTGATCGCCGCAGATCTCGGCATCGACACGGCGGCGAGCGTGGCGGACGCCGTTGGCAAGGACCGCTACGACAAGGAAGTGACGCCGGAGGAAATCCGCAGCATCGTCGCGAGCGAAATCTCCAAGGTGCTCGCCCCCGTGGCCAAGCCCTTCGCAATCGACGCAGAGAAGAAGCCCTTCGTCGTGCTGATGGTCGGCGTCAATGGCGCGGGCAAGACGACGACGGCAGCAAAGATCGCGGCCAAGGCCAAGCGCGAGGGCAAGAGCGTGATGCTTGCGGCTGGCGACACATTCCGTGCGGCGGCGGTCGAACAGTTGAAAGTCTGGGGCGAACGCATCGGCGCGCCGGTCGTGACGACGAAAGTCGGCGGCGATGCGGCGGGCCTTGCCTATGAGGCGCTCGCCCGCGCGAAAGAGGAAAAGACCGACCTCCTCCTCATCGACACGGCCGGCCGGCTTCAGAACAAGGCCGACCTCATGGCCGAACTCGAGAAGATCGTGCGCGTGTTGAAGAAGCTCGATCCGGAAGCGCCCCATGCGACGCTGCTCGTGCTCGACGCGACGACCGGACAGAACGCCGTCAACCAGGTCGAGATCTTCGGCAAGATCGCCAATGTGACCGGCCTCGTGATGACCAAGCTCGACGGTACGGCGCGGGGCGGCATTCTCATCGCCATCGCGAAGCGCTTCGGCATGCCGGTGCATCTCATCGGCATCGGCGAGGGCATCGACGACCTTCAGCCTTTCGACGCGGACACATTTGCCCGTGCAATCACGGGAGCGAACTGAGCATGAGCGACGCGCAGGAAAGCCAGGGACCGACAACCACGCAATGGCTGCGCATGGGGCTCGAACTGGGGCCCCTCGTCATCTTTTTCCTCGCCAATTCCCAGGGCCACCGTCTCGTCGGCGGCGCGCCCGGCCCGAGCATCTTCTTCGCGACCGGTGTCTTCATGGCCGCAACCATCGCCTCGCTCGCCGTCTCCTATTGGAAGTTCCGCAAGATTCCGACCATGCCGCTCGTCACGGGCGTCTTCGTCGTCATCTTCGGCACGCTGACGCTGGTGCTTCACGACGATGTCTTCATCAAGCTGAAGCCGACGCTGGTGAATATGCTCTTCGCCGCCGCCCTGCTCGGCGCCGCCTTCACCGGAAGGCCACTGATGAAGCAGCTTTTCGATGCCGCCTTCGACCTGACCGACGAAGGCTGGATGATCCTAACCCGCCGCTGGGGTTATTTTTTCCTGTTCCTCGCACTCCTCAACGAAATCGTCTGGCGCGGCTTCAGCACCGATTTCTGGGTGAGCTTCAAGCTTCTCGGCATCATGCCGCTCACCATCGTCTTCGGCATGGCGCAGATGCCGGTGCTGACGAAATACGCCACGAAAGAAGCGTCGGACGCGCCCGTCGCCGATTAAGACGTCAGACGCCGTGATGAATCTCGCGATCCTTCGTTTCCGGCAGGAACAACACGCCGACGACGAAGCAGATGCCCGCGATCACGATCGGGTACCATAACCCGCTATAGATGTTGCCCGTGGCCGCGATCACGGCAAAGGCGATGGGCGGCATGAAACCGCCGAACCAGCCATTGCCGATGTGATAGGGCAGCGAGAGCGACGAATAGCGGATGCGCGCCGGAAAGAGCTCCACCAGCATCGCCGCGATCGGCCCATAGGTCAGCGCTGCGAAGATGACGAGCACGCCGATCAGAAGCACCACCATCGGTGCATTGATCTCCAGCGGGTCGGCTTTGGCAGGATAACGCGCCTGGGAAAGTGCCGCGATCAGCGCCGCGTCGAAAGCGGCGGCTTTTTCCTTGGCCCCCGCCGCCTTTGCATCATAAGAGACGACGAGCGCGCCGCCGACATGGATCTGGGCGGTGGAGCCAGTGGGCAATGCGATGTTCGAATAGGGCACGCCGCGCTTCACCAGCGCGCTTTTGGCCACGTCGCATGACGAGGTGAAGGCCGATGTGCCGACGGGGTTGAACTGGAGCGAGCATTCCGCGGGATCGGCGCTCACCGTCACCGGCGCCGTCTCCTGGGCGCGTTCGAGCGCCGGATTGGCGAAATGCGTGATCCCGTGAAAGATCGGCATATAGGTGAGCGCGGCAAGCAGGCAACCCGCCATGATGATCGGCTTGCGGCCGATCCGGTCCGAGAACCAGCCATAGATCACAAAGAAGGGCGTGCCTATCACGAGGCCGCCTGCGACCAGCAGGTTCGCCGTTTGCGGCTCAACCTTCAGAACCTGAGTGAGAAAGATCAGCGCGTAGAACTGGCCCGTATACCAGACCACCGCTTCGCCCATCGAAAGTCCGAAAAGCGCCAGCAGGACGATCTTGAGGTTCGACCATTTGGCGAAGCTTTCGCGCAGCGGCGCTTTCGATCCCTTGCCCTCCTCCTGCATGCGCTTGAAGACCGGCGACTCGTCGAGACTGAGGCGAATCCAGACCGATACGGCGAGCAGAAGCGACGAAAGCAGGAAGGGCAGACGCCAGCCCCAGGTATCGAACGCCTCGGTCGACATCAGCGAGCGACAGGCCAGAATGACGAGCAGCGACAGGAAAAGCCCCGCCGTCGCCGTCATCTGTATCCATGAGGTATAGGCGCCGCGCCGCGCCGCCGGGACATGTTCGGCGACATAGGTTGCCGCGCCGCCATATTCGCCGCCAATGGCAAGGCCCTGAAGCATGCGCAACAGGACGAGAAGCACCGGCGCGAGAAGGCCTACCGAGGAATAGGTGGGCAGCAAGCCGACAAGGAAGGTCGCCGCGCCCATGACGAGGATGGTGACCAGAAAGGTATGCTTGCGGCCGACAAGGTCGCCCAGCCGCCCGAAGACAAGCGCGCCGAAGGGGCGCACCGCGAAACCGGCCGCAAAGACGAGAAGCGCGAAGATGAACGCTGCCGTCTCGTTGACGCCCGCGAAAAACTGCTTCGAAAAGATGGCGGCAAGCGCACCATAGACGAAGAAGTCATACCACTCGAACATCGTGCCGAGCGACGAGGCGAAAATCACCTTGCGTTCGTCCGGCGTCATGCCCTGCGCGCGCGGACGGCGCACCTTCACTTCGGTTGCCATTGCTCTCTCCCCCTCCGATGCCCGCGCAGCGGACATAGTCCCCTTCAGGCCTCCAGCCCGCCCGGAGAATGCCGCGAACGGAGCAATCGTACCAGAGGCAAAAGGCCTGCCCCCCGATCTCAACGAAATGGAAATGAATTGGCGAGTTCGTCCTCCGGGTTGGAAAAGGGCGCGATGACCGCCTGATCCATCACCGAGCGGAACTGCTTCAATGCCCAATAGGCGCTCGGGAAAGCGAGATGATCCCACGGAATCTCATCCCAGGCGAAAAGGGCGACTTCGAGGCTTTCCGGCCCGGCGGAAAACTCAGGGCTGGCAAGCTCGGCGCGGTACATCATCTGCACCTGCGCAATGCGGGGAATGTTGTAGATCGCCAGCAGGTCACGAATGGTTATTTCGGCGTTCGCTTCTTCCCGCGCCTCGCGCCGCGCACCCTCTTCCGTCGTTTCACCATGTTCCATAAAGCCGGCAGGCAAAGTCCAGTAGCCCTTGCGAGGCTCGATCGCACGGCGGCACAGGAGAAACCTGTCGCCATGGGTGACGACCGAGCCAACAACTATTTTGGGATTATCGTAGTGAATGAAGCCGCAGCGATTGCAGATATCGCGCGGCAGGCTGTCCCCGGCCGGCACACGGTTCGTGAAGAGAAGATCATGCTCCGACCCCGGCTCTCTGTGCTTCATCGCACCGGGCTTCTGAGGCCGCGGCCGATCCATTGGATCATTCCTGTTTTCAGAATTGCTCATTTCATCATCTCGTTGATCCGCTCACGGAGCTAGCCGTATGAACGAACGAAATCACTGTTATAAAACGCGCGTTAGACGGAAATAGCGAATTCCCGCATTTATTCCGCCGCCTGACGGCACACTCACCGTTTCTCACGCGCCCGACCCCTTGCACAATAGGCCCCGTCAGGTGCATATGAAGATATTCCGCGTCCGTGATCGAGCCAAACTCGTTCGCTCCCCTTCAGTTCAAACAAGATCTAAAAGGCGCGTGGTCACTCTAAAATGCGACTGGAACCCAGTACAGTAATCGGGTGCAGCGCAAAAATTCGGAGGTTCTAGAAATGGCAGCCAGAAAGTCGGCGGGGGGTTACGATCTCGAAAGCTCCCTCAGTCATTTGTTGCGGCGCGCTCAGCAGTTCGCCTACGACCAGTTCGTCCAGCAGATGGGTAACAGCGCTATAACGCCGCGCCAGTTCATCGTGCTGTTCGCGGTCAACGAGGAGGAGGGTCTGAGCCAGACCGATCTCGTCAACCGTACGGGCATCGATCGTTCGACTCTGGCGGACATGATCAGCCGCATGATCAAGAACGGTCTTCTCGCCCGCAAGCGCACGGCGGAAGACGCGCGCGCCAATGCCGTCCGCCTCACTGCCGCCGGCCGTCGCGCGCTTACCACGGCGCTGCCCCGCGCACTCGTCGCGGAGAAGGCGCTGCTCGACCTTCTGCCGAAGGCCGTGCAGGCCGACCTGCTGAAGGGCCTTGGCCATCTCGCCAGCGCCGTTAGCGAACTGAAGTCCGCCGAGCCCGAGCGCGCGAAAGCGCCGCGCCGCGCCGCCGCCGCGACGAAACGTCCGGCCGCCAAGCGCGCGCCTGCGAAGC
>DAIEIL010000162.1 GCA_027352645.1 Rhodobiaceae bacterium
ACGCAATTCGTCGTTCAGGCATGTTTCGCCCCCTTCGCGTCGGTGAACCGGCAAGGACTGAACCCGCGCCGCACGGTGCGAAATACCCCCCACACGGAATGCGAGCATTCCAAACTTATTAAGCTCGTTATAGTTGTGTTAACGGTTATATGTGTCACTATGGTTGTAGATATTGACGATTCGCGAACGCCGATCACGCAAAAAATCCAGCATTCCCGCAAAACGGGCGCGGGCCGAACTCAACCGGAGATTGTATTATGTCCATGCAGGCCTTGACCGACGACCGCCAGAACTGGGCCGCCCGCCCCCTTCCGCAAGCCGCCTCCGCAGCGCCGCATGAGGGCGCGCTGACCCGGCACCGGGCCCGCATGCTTCTCGACCTCTACAATGCCCGCATGAAGTTCTTCCCGACCGGGCTCTTCGCCGACCCCGCCTGGGACATGCTGCTCGACCTCACCCATGCGCGCCTCGCGGGCAAGCGCATCTCGGTTTCGAGCCTGTGCATTGCCGCCAACGTGCCGGCCACCACGGCGTTGCGCCGGATCGGCGACCTCGTCGGCAGCGGGCTCGCGGTCCGCATCAAGGATGAGAATGACGGTCGGCGCGTCTTCGTCGAGCTGACGGATGACGGCTTCGCCCGCATGGGGCGCTATCTCGAAAGCGTTCTGAAAGCGATGAGCGCGGATACCAGCCTGCCGCTCAAATAGACGTCAGGCGACGAGATCGCGATATTCCGGGTGCTTGTCGATATAGGCGGCGACGAAGGGGCACTGCGGCACAAGCTTCAAGCCCTCGGCGCGGATCATGGCAAGCGCCCCTTTGACCAGCCGCGAGCCGACGCCCTTCCCGCCCAGCGCATCGGGCACGATCGTATGGATGAGAACGATGCGATCCGACTTTCGCTCATAATCGATATGGGCGGTGATACCCTCGACAATGAGCTCAAAGCGGTTGCGCGCGCGATTGTCGGTGACGCCATCGGACATGGGTAAGCCTTCTCTGGAAGAGGCTGCGATCAGAGCGCGGCGCGCGCCGCTTCTTCGCTATCGAAAAAGCTGAAGATCTGGGTAAGGCCGCTCGTCTCCAGAGCGTGGAGCACGTCCTCCGAGGCGGGAGCGATGACGCCGAGTTTCACGTGACGCTGTGTGAGCGTCTTGCCCGCCGTCACCAGCAAGCGGATACCCAGCGAGGAGAGAAACTCGACGGCCGAAAGATCCAGCAAGGCCACGTCGCCCGCTTTCTTGATCGCGCCCACTTCCGCGTAAAAGCGTGTCTCAAGTTCGCCGACGCGGCTCGTATCGAGGCGGCCGGAAAGCTTGATGGTATGGAACGCGGAGCTATCGGTCATTTGATTACCCGGTGAGGCTGTTTCGTGTGCCGCAAGTTATGAGCGCACTGTAACGAAATCGTGACATCGGCACTGGCCGCTCTTTCAGCCCTTCAGCGCGGCAACCGCCTCTTCAGGCGTATCGTGCATGCCGAAGATCGCAGCAAAGCCGCTCACGTCGAAGACTTCCTTCACATTGCTGCTGACGCCGCTCAGCGTCAGCGCACCTCCGGCCGACTTGGCGCGCTTGGCGGTGGTGAGGACGACGCGCAGGCCCGCCGAACTGATGTACTCGACCGCCGAAAAGTCGATGACGACTTTCTTGGGGCCGGCATCGACCAGTTCATTGGCCTGCTCCTCGAAGGATTTGGCCGTACTGCTGTCGATCCGCTTCGCAGGGCGGAGGATCAGGACATCACCCCGGATCTCATGGCTCATTTCGATCATTGCTTCATCCCACCTTTTGCCGTCAGCCGGCCGTATTCACATTCATCTGCATCTTTAGCCGGTTGAACCCACCCTCGCGGCAATAGTCGAGCCGGTCCATGTGAGTCCGGACGAGCTTGATCCCCAAGCCTCCGATCCGTCGCTCCTCCAGCCCCTCGCCAAGCTCGGGAAGTTCCGCCTCGACCGGATTGAACGGCTTGCCGTTATCGACCAGCAGCGCGTCGATAACGCCATCCTTCAGCTCCACCGTCAATTCGATATGGCTGTCAGAATGGCCTTCAAATGCGTAGGAGACAATATTCGTGATGAGTTCGTCGAGCGCCAGGTTGAGCCTGAAAATCGCCTTGGGCGACAGGCCATGCGCCTCGCCGAAGGCCTCGATGGCGTCCAGTACGCGCCCGACCTCCGAGATGTCGTTACGGAGCGTCATTTCGATCTTGTCCGACAAGAAAACCGCTCCACTAAAAGAGGTCCGGGCCACCGTCAGCCCTCCAGCGCCGTAATGGACCCGATGTCTCTTAACATCCTGCCCCACCCCGTCAAGCCGCGCTTCGGCAGGTCGAGTATGCGCCTTTATGCGACAACATCATCACATAGTGGAAGCATTCCGCCGCCCTTTCCGTCCCGATCCACTGCCGAGTTCCACGTTGACACCCTCCGGGGGCCTCGTAATATCCGGCACTTGGGCGCACATGGGGAGCGGGATAAATGCTGACAGTACCTGAGGAATTCCTGCTACTGACGGTCAAGGACGAGGAAGGCGGCTTCGTGGATATTCCCCATGAGGCAGTCAGTGCCGGCTTCATCGGCGCCGCCATCATGGAGCTCGCCCTCGAGAATCGCATCGACAGCGACCTCGACCGCATCTGGATCGTCGACAAGACGCCCACCGGCGAGGCTTGCGTCGATCTCATCCTCAGCCAGATCGCCGCGCCCGACTTCGACCTCAGCGCCGCGAAGCTCATCGACCAGCTCGTCTTCTACGGCACTCAGGTCCGCGAGATGGCGCTGGAGCGCCTCTGTGAAAAGAAGATCCTCGCCAAGGAGGAGGGCCGCATCCTGTGGTTCCTCAAGGCGCGGCGCTACCCGGTGGTGGACGGCAAGGAAATCCGCGAGGTGAAGATTCGCTTGTTGGAAATCCTGCTGCGCGACGAACTGCCCGATCCGCGCGACGTCTGCCTCCTGTCGCTTGCCGACACCTGCGGCATCATCCGCCAAATCGTTCCCGCCTCGGAACTCCATCGCGCACAGGAGCGCATTGCCACGCTGGCCAAGATGGACCTCATCGGCCAGAACGTGACGCGCTATATCAACATCTTCCAGGAAGCGGTCGCCTACGCTTCTTATACTTGGCCGATGTAAGGACGCTCGCTCCGCAGCAAAGAAAAGCCCGGCCATTGCGCCGGGCTTTTTTGTATGTGCCGCTCAGGAATGCTCGACCAGACGCGAGCGCCCCGCCGTCTCGACATCCGTGCAGCCGGTCAGAGCCATCGCGACTTCGAGTTCCGCCTTGAGCGTCTTCAGCATGGCACTCACGCCCGCCTCGCCACCGCCCGCCAATGAATAGGCCCAGGCGCGCCCGATGGCCACGCTCTTCGCGCCCAGCGCCAGCGCCTTCAGCACATCGAGACCGGAGCGCACGCCGCCATCCATCACGATGTCGAGGCGAGATCCCACCGCTTCGACGATGGGCGGCAGGGCATCGACCGATGCGGGCACGCCGTCGAGCTGCCGGCCGCCATGATTGGAAACGACGATACCGTCCGCGCCGACTTCCGCCGCCATCCGCGCATCCTCCGCATCGAGAATGCCCTTGATGACGATGGGACCGCTCCAGCGCTCGCGCACCCATTCGAAATCGCGCCATGTGACGGTCGGATCGAAGTTCTTGCCGATCCACTGGGCGAAATCATTGGTTCCCTTCGCATTGGGCATGGCATGGGCGATGTTGCCGAATGTATGCGGCCGCCCGCCAAGGAACACCTCGCGCATCCAGCGCGGATGCGAGAGCACGTTGAAGCCGCGCCTGAGCTTGTCGGCCAGCGTGAGTTCGCCCGACAGTCCCGAGCGTACATCGCGATAACGCGCGCCCGTTACCGGCAGATCGACGGTGAAGACGAGCACCGGCGAGCCCACCTCTTTCGCGCGATCGAGAAGCTCCACCATGAAGCCGCGATCGCGGATCATGTAGAGCTGGAACCAGAAAGGCTTCGACACCGCCTTGCGCACTTCTTCCAGCGAACAGATGCTCACCGTCGAAAGGCAGAAGGGAAGGCCCGCAGCCTCGGCGGCGCGCGCCGCCTGCGTCTCGCCGCGATGTGCGTAAAGGCCGGCCATGCCGACCGGGCCGAGAATGACGGGCATGGCGAGTTTCTGCCCGAAGAGTTCGGTCGAGAGCTTGAGCTTCGACACATCGGTCAGCACGCGCTGGCGCAGCGCGATCTCTTCCATCGCCGCGACATTGCGGCGGAGCGTCGCCTCCGCATAGGCGCCGCCATCGATATAGTCGAACATCATGCGCGGCAGGCGCTTTTGCGCGAGCAGACGCCAGTCCGATACGGATGCCGGTCGTGTCATCGGAACTCCCCCTCGAATGTCTCGCTTCAGTCTAGAGCAATCGCCCGCAATACTATCCTCCCTATCGCCGCAGGGTGGAATTTCCTAAAGTCCCCGCATCGAAACTCAAGCTTCAGGAGACGGTAATGGCCCAGACAGGCAAAGGAAGACTTTCAGGAAAGCGCGCCGTCGTGACCGGCGCGGGCAGCGGCATCGGACGGGCGAGCGCCGTGCTCTTCGCGCTGGAAGGCGCGAGCGTCGTCGCGGTCGACCGGGTTGAGGATGCGGTGGACGAGACGGCGGCGATGATCCGCGCCAATGGCGGCACGGTTCTCTCGGTCGCCGCCGATGTGGGCGACGAGGAATCGGTCAAGACCTTCATCAATCTCAGCATCGAGAAGCATGGCGGCCTCGATGTCGTCTATGCCAATGCGGGCATCAGCGGCGGCCTCGTGCCGCTCGGCGAACAGACCGTCGAATACTGGCTTGAAATCCTGCGCGTCAATCTGATCGGCCCCTTCCTCGCCATCAAACATGCCTCGCCCATCATGGCGAAGCAGGGCTTCGGGTCGATCGTCTGCACGGCCTCGGTCGCCGGGCTTCGCGCCAATGCGGGCGGCCTGCCCTATAGCGCCAGCAAGGCGGGCGTCATCAGCCTCGTCCAGACCTCGGCGAACGAACTTTACGGCTCAGGCGTGCGCGTCAATGCCGTCTGCCCCGGCCTCATCGAAACCGGCATGACGAAGCCGATCTTCGACAATGCCCGTGCGCGCGGCACGGAGGGCAAGATCGGCCAGCTCAATCCGCTGAGGCGCAATGGCGTGCCGGAGGAAATCGCCAACATGGCGCTCTTCCTCGCCAGCGACGAAGCCTCCTATGTGAACGGTCAGGCCTTCGCCGTCGATGGCGGGTTGTCGAGCACCCATCCCTTCGCGGGCAAGCGCTGAACATGCCGGTGGCATGACGCGCCAGATGATCCATGCGCCCTGACACAGGGAACAGGTTTCATCAGAACTCGGCGTCGAGCTCTTCCAGTTCCTCGGGCTCTGCCTTCGCGCCCTTGGTCCATTCGACCATGTGAGGCAGGGCGGCAATACGCTTGCAATAGGCTGCCGCGGGCTGGTCGAGTTCGACGTCATAGGTAATGAAGCGTGTGCAGACCGGCGCATACATCGCATCCGCCATGGTCGGCTTCTTGCCGAACAGGAAGGGGCCCTTGTAGCGGTCGAGCGAATCCTCCCAGATCTCGATGATCCGGTCGATATCGGCCTGTGCCCCCGCCCAAATCTTGAAATCCGGATAGCGCGCCTTGAGGTTCATGGGCAGCGCGGAGCGCATGTTGGCAAAGCCCGAATGCATTTCGCCTGAAATGGACCGGCAATGGGCGCGGGCTTCCTGATTGGCAGGCAGGAGCCCCGCCTCCGGCTTGATCTCGTGGAGATACTCGGCAATGGCCAGCGTATCCCAGACCTTGATACCGTGATGTGTGAGGCAGGGGACGAGAAATGATGGCGAGAGCAGCAGAAGCTCCGCCCGTGTCGAGGGGTCGCTGGCCGACAGCTGTTCCTCCTCGAAATCGAGCCCGGCCATCTTGCAGAGCAGCCAGCCCCGCAGCGACCAGGAGGAGTAGTTCTTGCTACTGATGGTCAAAGTAGCCTTGGCCATGGCCGTCCCCTTTCTCCACGCCGCGCTGTTACGCGCCTGCAATAATTATCTCGCAGTGCAGCATAAGTTGCACTAGCCTTCTAGGGGTAAGGTCAAACTTTATGACCAGTGACCGAGACGTTCAGGGGGCTGGGCGCTGCCATGATGTATTACGCCTATCAGGCGCAAGCAGACTTGATGAAGCCTTGGCGGGCCGTGGCGGATGCCACTGTTTCGTTTCTAAACGGACCTCTGGTGAGCCAGTTCGATTCCGCGGCCGTGAAACACTGGGCCGCCTCGCTTGAGCTTTTCTCCCGCGCCGGCCTCACGCATGGCCGCCGCCCTTTCGGCATAGACACGGTGCATGCCGATGGCGAAGACGTGCCCGTCCATGAAGAAGCGGCCTTCTCGACCCCCTTCGGCACCCTTCTCCGCTTCAGAAAAGAACATGTGAGCTCGGAGCAACCCCGGGTGCTCGTCGTGGCCCCCCTTTCGGGCCATTTCGCAACCCTGCTCCGCAACACCGTCGCGGTGCTCCTGCCCGATCACGATGTCTACATCACCGACTGGCACAATGCCCGCGACGTGAGCCTCGATGCCGGGCGCTTCGGCTTCGACGAATACGTGGATCACGTGATCCGCTTTCTCGAAGAGATGGGGCCCGGCGCCCATCTCGTCTCGGTCTGCCAGCCCTGCGCCCACGCCTTCGCCGCCGTCGCGGTCATGGCGGCGACCGACAATCCGGCACAGCCCGCGAGCATGACGCTGATGGCAGGACCCATCGACACGCGGGTCAACCCGACGACCGTCAATGAGCTTGCCACCACGCATTCGATCGAATGGTTCGAGAAAAATCTCATCTCGCGGGTGCCTGCTGGCTTTGCGGGCGCGGGACGGCGCGTCTATCCGGGCTTCGTACAGCTCACCGCCTTCATGAGCATGAATCCCAAACGCCATGTCGACACGCATGTCGATCTGCTCGGCCACATAGCCACCGGCAATATCGAGCGCGCCGAGTCGACCAAGACCTTCTACGACGAATATTTCGCCGTGCTCGACCTCACCGCCGAGTTCTACCTGGAAACGGTCAACCTCGTCTTCCAGAAGCATCTGCTTCCGCAGGGACTTCTCACCTGGCATGGAGAACGGGTCGATCCCGCAGCGATCCGCCGCACCGCGCTCCTCACGGTCGAGGGCGAGAAGGACGACATCTGCTCCGTCGGCCAGACGCTTGCCGCGCAGGATCTCTGCACCAGCATCAGGCCCTACAAGAAGCGCCATCACCTGCAAGCTGGCGTCGGCCATTACGGCGTCTTTTCAGGCTCGCGTTGGGCGGCGCAGATCTATCCCATCGTCCGCAACGTGATACTGGCCAACGACTAGTCCGTCGCGGCGGGCCGTGCGAACTCCGCGAGGCGGTTGCCGAGTTCCGGCAATTCGCGCCGCATTTCCTCAAAGGCAAATCCCAGCGTGAATAGCCCGCCGACCGTCTCCGGCGGAAGCTCCGTCATCAACTGATCGGCGCGCAACCGATCGAGCTCGGCGCCGAAGGCGTCGATCGCCGCGATGAAGGCATCGGCCGAAGGCGGCGACGTCCGGTTGCGCGCCGCTGTTGCCGCAGCATGCAACTGCGCTTCGAGCGCCGAGGTCACCGCGGCAAGCGATTTTGCCAGACGCAGACGCACGGGCTCCGGCCATGGCGTCACGGTCGCGCGTCCAACCAGAATGTAATCGTGCCGGAAGCGGCGCAGCGAGCGCAGCAATGCGTCCGTATCGCCATATTCCGCAATGCGTGCCGATCTCTCGCGCTTCATGTCGTCGCCAGCCGTTTCGGCACCCGTAACCGTGGCCCGCAGCCGGTCATTGACATCCTGAAGCTTCGACTTGAGCGCCGCCGCATCCGCTTGCGGATCGAGGCTTGCGACTTCGAGCTTCCATACCTCCCCGAGCAGGCTCAACACCGACCCCACGCGCTCCGCAAGGTCGGAATGAGCGCGTGCCGGAAGCACGAAGAGAGCAACCGCCACGCCAATGAACCCGCCGAGCACAATTTCGCCGACCCGCTCCACCGCGAGCCAGAAGGCGGGCTCATGGCCCGTCCGGCTCAAGACCACGATGATCGCCGTGATCGGCGCGATCTTGAACCTCGGATTGGCCGCCGAAAGGAAAGCGAGCGGCCCCAGCACAAGCGCGATGACAAGGCCCTCCGCAACGAGACTGTTCGCCGCCACCAGCGTTGCGAGGAACCCGCCAAGGGCGCCGACCACCGTTCCGGTGAGCCGGTCGCTCGCCGCCTTGAGCGAACTGCCGATATTGCTCTGCATGACGATGACGGCGGTCAGCATCACCCAATAACCTTGCGGCAGGCCCAGCGTTCTCGCGAGCATGAACGAGAGAAAGCTCGCCACCATCACGCGAATGGCAAAGCGCTGTTCCGCGCGTCGCGTCGCAACGAAATGCCACGCCGCGCTCGCCCGTGCCTCAATCCACGATTTCGGATCGTTCCCGCTCATACCGGCGCCGCTCCGTTCAATGCCCTTCGTCCGCATCATACCGAGGTGAGCGGAGCGGCGACAGAATTGCCTCACAGAATGGCCGAGATGGAGGTCGTCCCCGACGCGCCGGATACGGACGCCCGGAGCTTGCAAGGGCCGAGAGCGAAGCCGCCGACGCCATTCTGCGTGAAGCTCACCGACTGCCCGACGGAAAACCAGTTCGTCCCATCAGGGCTCGCCTCGAGCGCCACGGTCGCGCCGCCGAAACTGCCCCAGGCCCAGAAAGTGCCCGTGCCGCCGGTCCAGTCCACCGCCACGGAACTCCCGTTGGCGGTCGCTGCATTCAATATGGTCGCCATGATCTCGTCCTTGCTCTGTCGCGCCATGTGCTGTTGATCGCCAACAGTCTGCAAGAGCGATGAAGGACGGGGATAAGTTCGACATGAAAAAAGCGCCGCTCCATCTGCCGGAGCGGCGCTTGACATATTCAATTCTTGCCGTCCGTCTACTGAACGACGCGCCAGTCGCCATCGTCGCCGAGGCACGCCGTGCCGTAACTCTGCTGCAACCGGCCACCAACGCGGATCGTTGACTGGTATTCGCGGCAATACTGGCCGGAGGTGCCGCGATAGACCTCGGAGGTGGGAACCGCCTGAAGGGGCGCCTGCCCGTAATAGCCACTCGGCGCTGGCGCATAAGCGGCCGGCGGCGGAGCGTAATAAGCGGGCTGTGACATGACGGCCGCGCCGAGGAGCAAGCCGACACCGGCCGCCACGGCAATCGCCGCGCCGTCATTGTCGTCGTCCCCGCGATCCCAGCCGCCGTGGCGGCGTCCGCCACCCCAATCATCGCCCCAATCGCCATGACGCTCCCAGCCGTGCCGCTCGCCGCCATGCCAGCCATCGGCGAGTGCCGGGGCCATGGGGAGCGCCACGGTGGTGAAGCCCGCCAGCACAAGCATGGCTGCCTTGGCCCGAAACAAACTGCGCGTCTTGCTCATCGAAATCTCCCTGGGACGTTGCGGCCTAGCGTTCGGACCGCGAACTGCATCCTCACATGATCCACAGATAGAACCTTGCGGCTGAACCGGGGATGAACGGCCCGTGCCCGAATGCCGTCACAATCCGTTCAGGCCGCATTCAATCGCCGTCGTCGATCATGTGCAAACTGGTGGCGCTCCGGTGAGCCTGCCACGGCCCAAGGAGAAACACATGCCCAGACTTGCCGATATCGCATTCATGGCGCTGGTCATCATCGTCGTCGTCGGCGGCCTTCTCGAGGCCCGCGACGAGAGAAGGATGCGCCAGCTGGCGCCACGCTAGGGCGCGCCGCCCTGCTGCGCCCGTCGCGCGTCGGCTTCGAGCACTTCCCGGACGAAACCCTCCATCCACGCCCGATCGCCTTTGCCGCCGGATATGCCGCTTACGATGAAGTCCTGCCTCCCGGCGGGCGCATCCCGGTAGATATAGGCGAGATCGCCGCGCGCCTGAGAACTCCAAAGACTGCGCAGATCAGCCTCCACATAGGGTTTCAAATCGTCGGGAATGGCTCCGGGCAACGAGAGAATGGCGGCAACCCGGAGGCCGGCGCAGGCCGGCGAAGGCGGACTGAGAATGTAGGCAAGGCTGACCGCCGGCTCGACGGAGACCGAGGACAAGGCGTATCGGCTTCCGGCATAGGCATACATGGCCCAGGCGCAGGCCCGGTTCGGCGCCGCCGCGACGGCGGACCGCAATGCGCTCGCGGCCTCCTCCTTCAGGACGGCGTTTTCGGTACGGCGGGGGCGAAGGGCGAGCAAGGCGAGCCGTCCTCGAAACTGCTGAAGCCCCGCATCGCCCGGCAACCAGCCGACGGCCGCGCGATAGGCGGCAAGCTGCGCATCGGTCTCTTCGAGAGTGTCGCCCGGCTGCGGCCCCGCTTGAGAGAAGTCACGCCATGAGACGACATCGAAATAGGCGGTGATGCGCGGAAGGGCGAGGCCGACAAGAATGACGCCGATCAGCAGCGCGACGCCGGGAGCGAGAAGGCGCGGGGACGAGGAAGCCTTGTCATCCGGCGACACCACGGCCCCGCCTCAATCGGCGTAATAGTGGCGATACTTGCCGTAATAATAACCTTCGCTCGCGCCATAGCCATATTTGGCAAGCTTTGTCGTATCGACCTGCGCGAGCACGGCGCCGGCGAGGTCGACATTGTAGCTGCGAAGTTCCTTGATCGCAGACGCGGCGGCGTCCCGGGGCGTGGCGTCCCACTTCACAATGAAGACGGTCTTGTCGGCTTGCAGCGCGAGAACCCGCGTATCGGCGACCGGAAGAACCGGCGCGCTATCGAGGATAACGAGATCGTAGATGCCGGACACCTGATCGAGCAGGCGGCGCATCTGCGCCGAGCTCAAAAGGTCCGGCGGATTGGCGGCACCGGAGGCCACGGGCAGCACGTCGAGGCCAGTCGGATCGTCCTTGCGGATGACATCCTCGAGCCGCACCCTGCTCGCGAGACATTCGACGAGACCGTTCTCCACCCGCTCCCAGCCCAGCGAGCGATGGACGGAGGGATGCCGGAGATCGCAATCGATGAGCAGGGTCTTGATGCCGGCATAGGCTGCGGCGCGCTAAAAGCTGACGGCCGTCGTCGTCTTGCCTTCGTCGGGCAGCGCCGAGGTAAAGAGAATGACACGCGGCGGCTTGTCGACATTCGACAGGGCGAGAGCGGTACGCAGGCCGCGCAGCGCTTCCGAGAAGCCGGAAAGCGGCTTCTGAATGACGTAGTCCTGCGGCTTCAGCGGCTTTCCGTCAGCACCCTTTTCCTTGGGCGTCCGGGGAACGGTGACCAGATGCGGCAGGTTCAGCACACCTTCAAGCTGCGGGCCGGTCTGAACGCCGTTGTCGAGGTGCTCCAGCAGAAAGGCGAGTCCTACTCCAAGCAGGATGGAGATGGCAAAGGCAATCTCGACGAAGAGCGCCTTCTTCGGGAAGGAGGGCGCCAGCGGAACCGCGGCCCGCGCAACGACGCGCGCATCGGAGCTTTGGAGATCCTGCTGCTGCGTCGTCTCCTTGAAGCGGCCAAGGAACGACTCATAGAGCGTACGGTTCGCGGCGGCCTCGCGCTCCAGTTCATTGAGACGCACGGCGGCCTGATTGCTCTGACCGCTACGCTGCTGAAGATCGTCGAGGCTTTTCTGAAGGGCATTGACGCGCGTATCGGCAACCAGCGCCTCGTTCCCGAGGCTCGCCACGATACGGCGCACTTCGTTCTGAATCTGCGCCTCGAGATCGCGGCGCGCGGATTCGAGATTGAGGATCGATGGATGCCTCGGTCCGTATTTTGCGGAAAGGTCGCCCTGCTTCCGCGCAAGCTCGGCCTCCTGCTTGCGCAGGTCGCTGATGACGGAAGACTGCATCACGTCCACGACGGATTCTATGCTGCCGCCGCTTTGCGTGATCTGGCGCGCGCGATCGTATTTCGCGTGCTTCTCGGCGCGATCGGCGCGAGCGAGGATCAGCTGGGCATTGAGTTCGGAGAGCTGCTGCTCGGTGAGCGTGCCCGACTGTGTGGTGACGATATTGTTCTGGGTCTTGTAAAGCTCGACGGCGCGTTCAGATGCCTCGAGTTGCCGCCGCAGGTCATCGAGGCGTCCGGAGAGCCAGTCATTCGCCTGCTTTGTCGCATCGAACTTCGCCTCAAGCTGGCTGACCATATAAGCGTCGGCAATCGCGTCCGCGATCGTCGCGGCTTTTGCCGCGCTCGGCGACGTGTAGGAAATGTCGATCACATAGGTAAGCGCTCGTCTGTTGACGTCCTCGCCCCCCACGATGATATCGATCGCCGTGTCGATCGCCGCTTCCTTGCTGTCGGCCGGTTTCGCCGCCTTGCCCGATGACGAGAAGAGCCCTGCAACCCAGCGCACTGGATTGATCACATCGAAGATGGACGAAGATGATGGCCGGAGCCCTGGATTGAAATCCGGATCGTCGATCAGGGAAAGCTTCTCGACGACACGGCGCGCGATCGCCCGTGACCGGATGATTTCCACCTCCGTGTCGATCGCAGCAGAGTCCACGCCGAGGCCAGACATGACCTCATCGAGATTGACGACGTTCTTGCGTTGGGCGTCGATCATGACCTGGGTGCTGGCGGTATAGCGCGGCGTCAGCTGGAACACCGCCACTGTCGCCAGCGCTGTAAGCGCGATCACGACGCTCAATATGACGTTCAGGCGCCGCCTGAGCGTGCGGAATAGCCTGACGAGGTCAATCTCGAGAAATGCCTGCCCATCGGGATCATTGATCCCCCCGGGCATGGCTGCCGGCACACCCGGCCGCTGAAGCGGCGCATTCATGAAGTCACCACATCGCGAGGCAACTCCGCCCCGTCATAATCGCGCCGGCGGAGAATGGTCGATCCTCCGCTCACGGCGCCCGCAAAGGCCTCATATAACTCAAGTAGCTCAGAGTTGGCCGCGCAGAGTGAACCCGACCTGGTTCTGCGTATAGTCCGCTCCTGGGACATTCGAGCTGCGATCCACGATGCCATAATTGACGCCGACGGCGAAAAAATTATTAAGGAGATAGGTCGCGCCGAAAAGCGCCGAGGTCACGTCATCCTGCCTCGAGATGTTGCCGAAATCATCATTTTCGTATGAGACATCTCCGCTGAGGATCAAATTCCGCAGCAACTCATGATCGAGACCGATGCCGACCTTCTGGCTCATATAGCCCGACGCGCCGGGATCAATCGATTCCTCGATCGTCGATGCTGCAGACAGCCGCACAGTCGTCAGCGGCGTCACGAACCAGTTCACCTTCGCGCCATAGGCAAGGCCGCTGGTCGCGGAATAATAGGAAGCGTCATAGGTCTGGCGTTGATAGCCGACATAGACCTCGCCCTGCGCAAGCCGCGAGAGCTTGAACTCGGACCCGATGACCGCTTCATAGCCATTCGAGTTGCGATCGACAGGCGCCGACATGTCGTAGGAGCGCTTGTTGAGCTTTCCCTCGGCATAAACATTCGTGTCGGGGGAGAGGTCATAGCCGAGGCGCAGCCCGCCGCCATACTCATTGCGATCGCGAGAGTCCTCGTTGAGCGTCCCGCCACCGATCAGCGCGACATTCTTGTAATCATACTGATCGAAAGTGCCCTTCAGTTGCGCAGTCACGCGATTGAACCGCTGAAAGAGCCCGACCGAGCTGTCGAAGAGATTATATTCGACGGGTTCCGCCGCCGATGTCGGCGAATTGGCGGACCCGCGGTCTTCATGGGCCTGCCTGTAGCTCGCCGAACCGGTGATGTTTGTATCACGCAGCACGTCGAGCCGGCCGTCGGCGCCGAAATTCCAGTCGAGACGATCTTCCGTGGTCTTGCTGGCATACCAATACTGGCTGAGGCCGGCCTTGAGCCCAAGCGCATGACGCGACCAGAGCGACTGCACGCTGATCGAGGGGGAAACGGCGGTAACGAAATCACTCTCCGTGTTCGTATCCGTCGCATAGATATTGTCGTTGTAGGTTTCGCTGACATCGACCTTCGGCAGGATGAGGAAGCTGCCGGCACGGATGCCCACCGCGTCGTAACCCGGACGGGCGCGCTCTCGAACGCTTTGCCCACGTACATCCGTGATCGGCGTCTGGGAAGAAGGCGTCGTATCGTCGGCGAGCGCTGCAACGCTGGACCCCAGCAGCGCGGCGACCGGAACGATCAGATAAAACGGTACATTCTTCATTGACGTCTCCAACGGTCTGAACGCAATCTGAGGAGAAGATCACATCGCGGAAACCCGCGCCCCTCGGGATGTATCGATTAGTTGGGGCTTTGCGTCGCCACCAGAAGCGAAGTCTTCTGCAACAGATTGTCCCCGGTCGGATTCTGCAAGCTGGCGCTTTCTATCTCGGCAGCCTGCTCGCTAAACGCGGTCTTGACTTCGTCGAGGCCGGAAATATCGACCTGCGCGATGATCTTGCCCGCGACCTCCACCATGTCCGGCCTGTCCTTCAGGCTGGCGACTGCAATCGCGAGGCCCTTGCCCGCCGCAGCGCGATTGCCCACGCCGAAATACTTCGCAACCGAAATGACATTCGCTGAAAGCGAATCGGCGCCGGTTCCGCCATCGGCGACAACCTGTCCGATAGCCTTCGCGAGCGCGTCAGGCGTGATGAAGGCGACGCTGTCGATCGCACCGGCAACCGAGGCGAGCACGACCGGGGAGGCGCCGCCGAGCGAGGCCACCACCTTTGCTGCGGTTGTTGCCGGATCGGCGGCATTCGAAATGAGGGATGCGAATGCCGCCTGGAGCGCCACACCGCCATCCACATCGGCCGCATGCGCCGTAATGATCTGCTGCACATCGTCGGAAAGGGCTGCATGGGCCGGCGCCGTGATCGACTGGCTGCCCCCAATGATCGACAGCGTCAGAATAGCCGCTCCAAGCCAACGATTTTTCATTTTCCCCTCACATCCACCGACGCCACCTCATTGCTTGCGCCAGCAATGAAACCACCATTTTTACTAATATCACAGCCGCACCGCCCACAAAAGTTGGCGAACTACGATTAGGCCTCTGCAACCTCAAGTTTTTTGCTACGCAGCATTTTTTTGCCGGCCTGTGCCCCGAAGGCATCAGAACCAATCACGCAGATGAGCCGCGGGGAGACATATTTTTATCAAAAATCTCGAGCTCAGAAAAAGCGTTCCGGCACCCGAACGACGTCGCCGGGCAACACCTTGACCTGCTGAGAGGCCGGGTACTGAGCTTCCGGGTTATTGCCGCGTGTGATGTAGACTGAATCATTATTCGCCCGGTAGGTGTAACCGCCGGCGACGGCGATCGCGTTCAGAATGGTCATATCGCTCGTATAGGGGTACTGACCCGGCTTCTCGACCTCGCCCATGATGTAGAAGGGCCGGTAATTCAGCACCTCCGCGCTCACCTTCGGGTTCGTCAGATAGCCCTGCGAGAGCCGATCGCCGACTTCCTTTTCGAATTGTTCGAGCGTAAGCCCTGCCGCCTGCACCTGACCGATCAGAGGCAGGGACACTTTGCCCGTGCCCGTCACATCGAATTGGCCCGAAAGGTCGTCCTCGCCGTAAACGATGAGACGCAGCTTGTCGCCCGAGCCCAGAACGTAGGCGACCTCGGGCCCCATCGCTCCATTCGTGGCGGCGGGCGTCGACGCTGAAGATGGAGGCCGGCTCGCGCCGGAGGTCGCGCAGGCCGCAAGCGCCAACATTCCCGCAGCCATCGCGATTTTCAGAACAGATCGACGAACCAGATGCGCGACTGCAAGTTTCATTTGCCCAACCTCGACTTCGTTTCCGGCCATTTCACAAAAAACAATTTCAGAATACTCACGATGCGTCGCCTACTCGGCAGCCGTTCCCGCGCTGGCCATCATCATGACATCCGCGGTCTGAATGACACGCGCCTCCCGCCCCTCGAGAGCGAGGCACGACAGAACATTGGTCATATAGGCTCCGGTGTCTATCCCGATCCGATTACGGCGGAAGACCGGATTCTCCTTGGGAGTGTGACCATGGACGATCATTTTTCCGAACCACATGTCGGATTGGAGAAACTTGTCGCGAATCCACAACAAATCGTCCTCGACCTGCCGCGAGAGGCTGATGCCGGGCGCCACGCCCGCATGAACGAAAAAGTAATCGCCGATCTCGGCGGAGAGCTGCAGCGTCTCCAGAAAGCGCCGATGAGCGGTCGGCAGAACCCTGTGCAGATGCTCCCGCGCGCGCTCGAAATCATCGGGATTGTCGCTCAGCGTCAGCTCGGTGATGCCATAAGAATGGAGCGTCTCAAGCCCGCCATAATATTTCCAGGTGCGCCCGAAATTCGCGTCACGCAGAAATTCGAGCATTGCAGCTTCATGATTGCCCTTCAGATAGATCATCTCGAAGCCGGCAAGCGGATGCGACGTCAGGCGGTCCAGCACCTGCTTCGACTGCAAACCGCGGTCGACGTAGTCGCCGAGGAAAACAATGATGTTGCGCGCGGGCGGACGCGCATGGGCATCTGCCGCGATCCGCTGGAGCATGTTGACGAGCAGATCGTCCCGGCCATGGACATCGCCTATGGCATAGACCCTCAACCCGTCGGGAATTGCCGCCGGCTTGCGCTCGGCAGCTCCCACCGCTTCGCGGACTCGTTTTACGATCCCACCAAACACGTTAAGACCTGGACTTTCGTGTCATCCGAAGAACAATCCGGCGCCGGTCAGCGAGCGCGGCCCTGCACGCCCCGAAGCAACCATCGACGCATTCTATACCGCCCACGCGCAGCGACCAAAGCGCCATGGCCCGCCGGGCGGGGGGCGCCGCTTCATAAGGCAACGCCATTGACCAAAAATCTGTTAAACTGACGCGCATCATACCCGTGGTGGTTCAATCGCCCGTGCACTGCAGTCAACTCCTAAGGCCCTCCCTTGTCATCCGTAAATAAATCCAGCGAGCCCACAACCTCCAGCCATCTGGCTTCGGCGCGGCGTACCCTCGAGCTCGAAATGGCCGGCCTCAATGCGCTGGCCGCATCGCTCGACAGCGCCTTTTCCGAAGCGGTCGACCTTCTCTATGCCGTCAAGGGTCGCATCGTGGTGACAGGCATGGGCAAGAGCGGGCATATCGGGCGCAAGATCGCCGCGACGCTCGCCTCCACCGGCGCGCCCGCCCAGTTCGTCCATCCCGGCGAGGCGAGCCACGGCGATCTCGGCATGATCACACGCGACGACGCGATCCTCGCGCTCTCCTGGTCGGGCGAGTCCGCCGAACTCCTCAGCATCATTTCCTATGCCAAGCGTTTCGCCATTCCCCTCGTCGCCATCACGGCAGAGGCGAAAAGCGCTCTCGCCCGGGCAGCGGATATTGCGCTCATCCTGCCCAAGGCCGAGGAGGCCTGCTCCAACACCAATGCGCCAACGACATCGACGACCATGCAGCTTGCGCTTGGCGACGCGCTGGCC
>DAIEIL010000183.1 GCA_027352645.1 Rhodobiaceae bacterium
GACGCCGACTACCAGCAACGCTACAAGGTCGGCCTCTCCTACACGACCTTCATGGGCAATCCCTATCGCAATGCGAATTACGACAAGGACTTTGTCTCTTTGACGGCGTCATACGCTTTTTAACCCGCTGACTCGAGCGTAAGTCGTCCCTCAAGCCCGGCTGGTCTCCTCACCAGCCGGGCATCTTTTTGTCTGGAACATTACTCCGTCTACGTCTCTTCAGGTGGCGTCAGGTAACGGCAATTGGCCGTTTGCGCCCCCCTGTTTGGCCGAAAATGCCCTCCAAATGTGGCGTCGGCCTTCCTAAAACATGTTCATCAGACAAATCCGATGCGGAGCAAGAACTCATGACACAGCCGACCATGTCGCACACGCCCGAGGATGTTTCGATCCTGCCGCGCAACATCAATTTCAATCTTGAGCAGGCGCTGGCGACCGACTGGCATGGCGGCGATCCGTTCCGTACGGCCTTCTACAATTCGCTTTCGATCATGTTTCCGCTCGGCGAGCAGCAATTCATCGACAGCGTGAAGCATTATCGCGACAGGATCACCGACCCCGTTCTCAGCGAGAATGTGCGCGGCTTCACCGCTCAGGAGTCCGTTCACCGTCGCGAGCATCAGAAATACAATGAAGCGCTCTGCGCGAGCCGCGGCTATTCGCTGGAGAAGCTGGAGGCGCCGCTGCGCAGGCGGATCGCGCTCGCGCAAAAGCACATACCGTCCATTGCCCTTCTCGCCGCGACGGTCGCCTATGAACACTGGACGGCGATCCTTGCCGACGCGGTATTGCGGCGGCCCGAAACCTTCGACGGCGCGACGCCGGAAATGACGCGGCTATGGCGCTGGCACGCTATCGAGGAGAGCGAACACAAAGCCGTCGCGTTCGACGTCTATCGCGCGGTTGGCGGCTCGGAATATCTACGCCGCAGGCTGATGCTCGTCGTCACCGTTCACTTCTTCCTCGACGCCTTTCGCCACATGCGGTTGATGCTGAGGAACCACAAGGGCTCCCGGGTCAAGCTCTGGATCGGCGGCCTCAGGTTCCTGATGAGCAGGCAAAGCCCGCTTCATGGCCTCTGGCGCCCGTGGCGCGATTTCTTCCGCCGCGATTTCCATCCTTGGGATCACGACAACAGGACGGTCGTCGCGACTGTGCTGCGCGCGCTTGATCTGGGGGTTGCCGCCGTCGAGTAGCCAGCCGCCTCCCCCACCCCATGTAATCTGCGAGCGGCACAAGTTCATCGTTCGGAGTAGCGTCGCGCGTTGCACCACGCATGGCCTGGCCCTAGACTCCTAGAAAATGGGGGAGACCGTGATGCCGGACATCGCCTTGCTGCTCGGAGCGAATTTCGCTGCCGTGATGATCATGATGCTGACGCTTTGGCTCGCCAGCATTCCGCTTGGCGATGTGAGCTTCATCGACAGCTTCTGGGCCTTCGGGTTCATTCTCGTCGGCTGCGTCACCTCACGGCTCTTCCCCTTTGGCGGCCTGCACCAGACTGTGTTGCTGGCGCTCGTCGGCATATGGGGCCTGCGGCTCGGCCTCTATCTCCTGTGGCGCTGGCGCCGCGAAGGACCGGATGGCCGTTACCTCTCCATGATAAAAAATGCCAGGGGGCCGCTTCATCTCTACACGCTGAAGACGGTTTTCCTGCTTCAGGGCATCATCATGTGGGTCGTGTCGCTGCCATTGCAGCTCGGCCAGTTCGATGCCGACACCGGCTTCGGAATCCGCGCCCTTGCAGGCGTGGCTCTGTCGACGATCGGCATCGTCTTCGAGAGCCTGGGCGATTTTCAGCTCGCCCGCTTCAAGGCCGAACCCGCCAACAAGGGTAAGGTGCTTGACCACGGGCTATGGCGCTACACGCGCCATCCGAATTATTTCGGCGACCTCTGCTTCTGGTGGGGCTGCTATCTCATCGCGAGCGAAGCGCCCTGGGGCTGGGCAAGCGTGGTCGGGCCGATCCTGATGACGTTCCTGCTCATCAAGTGGAGCGGCATTGCTCTTCTCGAACGCCGCCTCACCCGCTCCCGGCCGGCCTATGCCGACTATGTAAGGCGCACCAGCGCCCTCATTCCCTGGCCACCGCGCGGCTGAGGCGGACCATCAGCCCCGCCCTGCCTCGCTCTGGCGATGCGCGTTTTGCCGCTGAAGCAGATTACCGGCAAAAGCGACACCGAGCGCGACGACAACGACGATGATCGTCGCTAGAGCGTTGATCTCCGGCGAGATGCCGAGCCTCACCTTGGAGAAAACGACCATGGGCAGCGTCGTGGCGCTGGGACCCGACGCGAAGCTCGCAATGACGAGGTCGTCAAAGGAGAGGATGAACGCAAGCAGGAAGCCCGCCACGAGCGACGGCGCGATGAGCGGCAATGTGATCGTTCGGAAAACCGCGAAGGGCGGCGCGCCGAGATCGAAGGCGGCCTCCTCGAAACTACGGTCGAGCCCCGCAAGACGCGACTGCACGACGATGGCGACATAGGCCGACGAGAAGGTCACATGCGCGATCAGGATCGTCATCACGCCGCGCTGCTCCGGCCAGCCGATGAGGCTGCGCGACGACACGAAGAGCAGCAGGATCGACAGGCCGAGGATGACGTCCGGCAGGACCAGGCGCGACGAGATCGACTGGATCATCACCGCACGCCCCAAGAAGCGGCCAAAGCGCACCAGCGCAAACGCCGCCATGGTGCCGATGACGACCGAGAGCAGGCCATTCATGAAGGCGATGCGGAAGCTCAGATAGGCGGCGCTCAATATCTGGTCGTCATGCAGGAGCTCGCCATACCAATGAGTAGAGAATCCGGCCCAGACGGTGACGAGACGCGAGGCGTTGAAGGAGAAAATTATGAGCATGACGATCGGCGCGTAGAGAAAGATGAAGCCGAAGATCATGCAGGCGAGCACGAAGGGCGAAAGGCCGGTGATCTTCATGGCTGCGCCTCCGAACGCGTCTGGTAGTACTGGAAGATCATGATGGGCACGACGAGGAACAGCATGAGCGCGATCGCCACTGCGGAGGCGACAGGCCAGGCCTGATTTTCGAAGAACTCGTCCCAGATGACGCGGCCGATCATGGTGGTTGCCGGGCCGCCCAGCAGCGAGGGGATGACGAATTCGCCGATGGCGGGAATGAAGACGAGCATCGCGCCCGCGATGACGCCCGGTATGGAGAGCGGCAAGGTCACCG
>DAIEIL010000193.1 GCA_027352645.1 Rhodobiaceae bacterium
GGCGACAAGCGCATCATCCTCGTCGACGGCAAGCCCGTCGGCGCGATCAACCGTGTGCCGGCCGAAGGCGAGGCGCGTTCGAACATGCATGTCGGCGGTGTCGCCGAGCAATCGAAGCTCACGAAGCGCGAACAGGAAATCTGCGAGATCATCGGCCCGGACCTGAAGAAGCGCGGCCTCATCTTTGTCGGCATCGACGTCATTGGCGATTATCTCACTGAAATCAACGTCACCTCGCCGACCGGCATTCAGGAGATAGATCGTTTCGACCAGACCAACATCGCCGCCCTTGTCTGGGATGCGATCGAGAGGCGAAAATAGCGACGGCGGATTGCGGCGAGGGGCATGCCGCGATCGTCTTCTCTGAAGTTGTGGGAGGCTTCGGTGAGCCAGATCGTGTTCGATAAAGTCGACGAAAAGACCATTCGGAATTTTCAGAACCGATTTCTGGTCGTGCTGCTTCTCCTCGTGCCGCTGAATGCCTACCGGCTTTACCCCGTGAATATGGCTGTTCCCGGGATTCAGGCTCTTGCGGTTGTCTTTCTTTTTGTCGTCAATAACTTTGCAAGGCAAAGGGTCTTTCTCACCTTCCTGATCCTTGTGACCCTCGTCAATCTCGTCGCTCAATTTTTTGGTCAGAGGCAGGATGTGATAGTCGGCGCTTTCATGCCGCTCACCTGCATGACGCTTTACTGGCATTCGGACAATAGATGGATTGGCGCCTTTCTCGGGTCTTATTTGCTGCTGGCGTCGGGCCTCAATATCTATGAGTGGAGGCTGGCCAGCGGGCCTTACGATTTTTATGCGATGGAGTTCAAGTTCCTTATGGCCGTCGTCTCCGCAGGCATGGTCGTTTACTATCTGGACTACGTGCACAAGCAAATGAACCAGCAGCTTGTCTTTATCGAACGCAACCGCGACTACTACAAAAGCGTCGCCGGCAGGGATTACCTGACCGGCTTGCGAAATCGCAGCGCCCTCACCGAGCTCTTTAACGCGGCGGAGAGGCGGTTCAATTCCGTCATCCTTATCGACCTCGACGACTTCAAATCGATCAACGATCTTTACGGACACGCGATCGGCGACGAGTATCTTCGTTCCGTCGCAGGCGTGCTGGGCAAGCTTGAAAATGACGATCTGGTTGCGGGACGGCTTGGCGGAGACGAGTTCCTTATCATGGCCTCATGCCGTGACGAGGCCGATGTTAAGGCGCTTGGCCAAAAAGTCGGCGATATGATTGCCGCAATCCGCGTTCCGTCCGCGCAGAATTTTACGGGAAGCACGGCCAGCGTCGGCATGTGCTTCAGCCTTGCGGAGACGGATCTTCTCGACGCCATCAAGGTGGCCGACAAGGAGATGTATGAACACAAGAAGGCGCGCGCCAACCAGCAGTTGCGTATGCAGCTTTACTGAGAGTGGCGGCGGGCGGAAGAGAGAAGCGATGGCAGATAGCAGCAAGACGGAGCGCTACAAGGAGAACCTGCAAGGCGAGGTCGATGGCGCATCGCTCTATCGGTCGCTGGCCGATGTAGAGCCGGACCCGAAACTTGCCGAGGTCTATCGCCGTCTTGCCGCCGTAGAGGAAAGCCATGCGGAATATTGGAAGAAGCAGCTCGGCAAGGTCGGCGCGCGCATTCCGGCATTGAAGCCCGGATTTCGTACACGTTCGCTCGCATTTCTGGCGCGCCGCTTCGGCCCCGCTTTCGTCCTTCCCGTCATCAACACGCTCGAGCAGGCCGACAGCGGCGTCTACGACAAACAGTCCGAAGCCGTTGCGGGGGGATTGCCGCAGGCCGAGCGTTCGCACGCCCGCATTCTCTCCGCCATCGCGAGCCCCAAATCCGGTCTTGAAGGCGGCACCATCGCGCGGCTCGAAGGGCGTCATCGCGCCATGGGCGGCAATGCGCTTCGCGCGGCGGTGCTGGGCGCCAATGACGGTCTCGTCTCGAATATGTCGCTCGTCATGGGCGTCGCGGGCGCGGAGGTCTCGAACAGCACGATCCTGCTGACGGGTCTTGCCGGTCTCGTTGCGGGCGCCTGCTCCATGGCGATGGGCGAATGGCTTTCCGTCAATTCCTCGCGCGAGCTTTATCAAAAGCAGATCGCGACCGAGGCGATGGAACTGGAAGAAGTGCCTGAGGAAGAAAAGGAAGAGCTCGTCCTCATCTATCAGGCCAAGGGTTTGAGCGAGCCGGAGGCAAGAGCGCTGGCCGACAAGCTCCACTCCGACAAGAACACCGCCCTCGATACGCTGGTGCGCGAGGAGCTCGGCATCGATCCCGCGGAACTCGGTGGTTCCGCCTGGGGGGCGGCGGGAACATCTTTCCTGCTCTTTTCCTTCGGGGCGATCTTTCCGGTGGCGCCCTATTTTTTCCTCTCCGGCTGGTCGGCACTCATCGTCAGTCTGGCGCTCAGCGGAGCGGCCCTCGCGGGTATCGGTCTCGGCACTTCGCTTTTCACCGGGCGCGGCGCGATCTTCTCCGCCATGCGGCAAGTGCTGATCGGCTTTGCCGCCGCAGGGGTCACCTATGGCGTCGGCGCCCTGGTCGGCGTCAATCTCGCGGGGTGAGTTCTCATTTCGTTCTTGCTTCCGCACCGCCGCTTCGCTAGGCTTCGTCTGTAAGCGGAGTGAGTGCGGGGGCACGGGGCATGGTTGCGCATATCGAGACGGTCGCCTTTCTGGGCGTCGAGGCGCGGCCCGTCGACGTGCAGGTCCAGATCGCGGGTGGGGCGCCGGCCTTTTCGGTCGTGGGGCTCGCCGACAAGGCGGTTGGCGAAAGCCGCGAGCGCGTCCGCGCTGCGCTCTCGGCCATCGGCCTCGGCCTTCCGCCCAAGCGCATCACCGTCAATCTCGCGCCCGCCGATCTGCCGAAGGAAGGCAGCCATTACGACCTGCCGATCGCGATCGGGCTTCTCGTCGCCATGAACGTGCTGCCGGCGCAGGAGCTGGAACGGTTCGTCGTCATCGGGGAACTCTCGCTCGACGGCGCGATCAATGCCGTAGCGGGCGCGCTTCCCGCCGCGATTGCGGCCAACGCCAAATCCAAGGGCCTCATCTGTCCCGAGGCTTGCGGGCCGGAAGCGGCATGGGCAGGCATGGGGGCGGACAATCCGGGCGGCGTGCTCGCGCCCCGCTCGATCATCCAGCTCGTCAATCATTTCAAGGGAACGCAGGTTCTGGCCGAGCCCGCGCCCATGCGGGCGGTCGAGGGCCGGGCGTTGCCTGACCTTCGCGACATCAAGGGACAGGAAAGCGCCAAGCGTGCGCTCGAAGTGGCAGCCGCAGGCGGTCATAATCTGCTCATGGTGGGCCCGCCCGGCTCTGGCAAGTCCATGCTCGCCTCGCGCCTGCCCGGTATCCTTCCGCCGCTCAATCCGCGCGAAATGCTTGAAGTCTCGATGATCGCCTCGATTGCTGGTGAGTTGACGGCGACAGGTCTCGGCCGCGCCCGCGCTTTCCGCGCGCCACACCATTCCGCCTCCATGGCGGCGCTGGTCGGCGGGGGTTTGCGCGCGAAGCCCGGCGAGGTGTCGCTCGCCCATCGCGGCGTTCTCTTCCTCGACGAATTGCCGGAGTTTCCGCGTCAGGTTCTGGACAGTCTGCGCCAGCCGATCGAGACCGGCGAGGCGGTCGTTGCCCGCGCGAATGCGCATGTGACCTATCCCGCGCGCTTTCAGCTGGTCGCCGCCATGAATCCCTGCCGCTGCGGCCATGCAGGAGACGAAACCCGCGCCTGTCCCCGCGTGCCGCGCTGTGTGTCCGATTATCAATCGAAGCTTTCAGGCCCCCTGCTCGACCGCATCGACATTCATGTCGAGGTGCCGCCGGTCTCGCCTGCCGATCTCTCGTTGCCGCCCGCCGCCGAAGGTTCGGCGGAAGTGGGCGCCCGCGTCGCCGCCGCCCGCGCCGTGCAGGAAGCGCGTTACGCGGAGCATGCGGCCCGGGGTGGCCCAAGCCTCAATTCGCAGGTTGAAGGCGAACTGCTCGATAAAGTGGCAGCGCCCGACGAGGCGGGCGTCCGGCTTCTGACCGAAGCGGCGGAGCGCATGCGCCTTACCGCGCGGGGCTATCACCGCGTGCTTCGCGTCGCTCGCACACTCGCTGATCTCGAGGGGTCGGAGTCCGTGCGTCGCCTCCATGTCGCCGAGGCGCTTGCCTATCGCGAGCCCGTCGCCGGGCGTCTCGGGGCGCATGCCTGACGCCGTGCCGCGGGTGTACGGATTGTCGGGGTACAATATGTATCAGAGACAATAAATTGTCCGCCTACGGTCTTGATTGAGAGTGAAAATCAAATAAGGATGTCGCCCGACATGGCTGCGGAAATGGTGCGGCCTTGAAGGGGAACATCTCATGTCATTGAAACGTATCGCCCTCTGGGGCGTCGCCGCCCTGGTTGCGTTTGTCGTGCTGGCCGTTGCTGCCGTCTTCCTGATCTTTCCGCGCGTTTCGGCCGCCCCGGATCTCAAGGTCGAGGCGACGCCTGAACTCGTTGCTCGCGGCGACTATCTCTTCAACAGCCAGTTCGCCTGCGGTGCCTGCCATACGCCGGAGATGGAGCCGCACCGTTTCTCGCGTGTCTCGGACAAGTCGCGCGTCGGCGCAGGCCGCTATATGGGCGGCGTTCCCGATTTCCCGGCTGACATTTATGCGCCGAACCTGACGCCGACGGCGCTGGGCGACTGGACGGATGGCGAGATCTATCGCGCCATCGTTTCGGGCGTCGATCGGAACGGCAAGCCGCTCTTCCCGGTGATGCCCTATCCCTTCTACAAGAGCCTCGATCCCGAGGACGTGAAGGCCGTCGTCGCCTATCTGCGTTCGCTGCCGCCGCAGCCGGTCACGATGCCGCGTACCAAGCTGCCCATGCCGCTTCCGGTCGTCATGCGCTTTGTGCCCGCCGATGCGACGCCGCAGAAGCGTCCGGATGGCACGGACGAGGTCGCGCTCGGCAAGTATCTGGCTTTCACCTCTTCCTGCTTCGAATGCCACACCAAGCGCAATGAGCGCGGCGAGCCGACCGGCACACCCTTCGCAGGCGGAAATCCCTTCTCGCTGCCGGGCGGCGCCGTTGCCACATCGGCCAACATCACGCCGCACAAGGAAGCGGGCATCGGCGCATGGACGCGCGAGGAATTCCTCGCTCGTTTCCACTCCCGCAATGCCGAGGCCGACATGAAGATCATGCCCACGGGCCATGACTTCGACACGGAAATGCCCTGGAACCACTATGCCGGCATGACCGACGCCGATCTCGGCGCGATCTATGCCTATCTCCGCACCGTGCCGCCGGTCGGCGCGAAGGTCACTCTCTTCACGCCCGCTGCCGAGAAATAGGCCGAACCGGCCCGACCGCCTCCCACCCGGGGAGGCGGTCACTCGTCCACCCTAGCCGCTCCTGCGGCGGTAACCGAATGGAAAGCATGTTCGTCGCAGTTTAGGCGCTGGTCTGGCCTTCACTGCGGGAACCATGTTCGCGGTCTTCGATCATCACGCGCTTGCGGTCCTTCTGGGGTTCGCCGCCGCTCTCCTGCTCGGTCTTGAGGCCTGGCGGCGCGCGGCGGTGCGCGCCCGCGTCCTGGCGCGGGAGACGGATCGCGTCCACACGGTCGTTGAGACGCTGCGTGACGAGAACTGGCAACTGGCCGAACGCGAGGAGCGTTTTCGCGATCTCGTGCGCACGCAGGGCGATGTGGTGCTGCGCCGCGATCTTCTCGGCCGCATCACCTATGTAAACGAAGTCTTCTGCCAGACTTTCGGCAAGACGCCCGCCGATGTTCTGGGCGCCGCCTTCGCACCCGAACTGCCCGAGGGCGAGCGGCCACGGCTTGCCTCCTTTGCCGGGCTTCACCTGCCGCCCTATCGCATCCAGTTCGACCAACGTGTCGTCACCGTGCATGGGCCCCGCTGGTTCGTGTGGGAGGAGTTCGCGCTCCGCGACGACGAGGGCAAGCTCCGCGAAATCCAGACGGTCGGCCGCGACATCACCGAGCGCAAGGCGGTGGAGGAGCGGCTTGCCGAAGCGCTGGACGAAGCGCAGGCCGCGAACCGCACGAAAAGCCAGTTCCTCGCCGCCATGAGCCATGAGATCCGTACGCCCATGAACGGCGTGCTCGGCATGACGAACCTGCTCCTCGATACCAAGCTCACGCCCGCACAACGCTCCTATGCCGAGGCCGTGAAGCGCTCGGGCGAGGCGCTGCTCTCGATCATCAACGACATTCTCGATTATTCGAAGATCGAGGCGGGAAAGGTCCGTCTCGAAGAAGCGCCCTTCGATATCCGCGCGACGCTTGAGAGCGTCTGTGAACTCCTGAGCCCGCGCGCTTTCGAAAAGGACCTCGAAATCATCTCCGAGGCCGAGCCGCAGGTGCCCGCGTGCCTCATGGGCGACGAGACGCGCATCCGGCAGGTTCTGATCAATCTCGTCGGCAACGCGATCAAGTTTACGGAAAGGGGTGGCGTCCTTCTCCGCGCTCGCCTCGAAAAAGGTTCCGGCGCGGAAGAAAAGGCGCAGATCGTCATCGAGGTCGAAGACACCGGCATCGGCATGGATGAGAGCGTCCTCGAACTCATCTTCGAAGAATTCCAGCAGGGCGATCAGGGCCATGCGCGGCGCTATGAAGGCACGGGCCTCGGCCTCGCCATCAGCCGTCATCTCGTGACCGCCATGGACGGCACGATCGGCGTCGAAAGCCGGCCGGGCAAGGGCTCGCTTTTCCGTGTGTGCATTGCCCTTCGCGTCGTCGAATCCGCCGCGCCGGGCGGCGAACCGCTCTCCGGCGTAAGCATCATCATCTTCGACGACCGCCCCATTCTTGGCCCCTCGCTCGCCCGCAGCGCGCGCCATGCGGGTGCCGATGTGCGCCTCGCGCCAAATGCCGGCGAACTCCTCGACGCATTGAAGGCGCAGCCCGCCGATATTCTGATTTGTCCTATCGATACGGCGGAAGGCCCCGGTGCGGAACTCGTCGCGCGTGCGCGTGCCCATACTCCCGATCTCGGTGCCATCGTGATGCTGCGGCCGCAGGATCGCGACCGCCTGCCGGGTCTCATCGCGCAGGACGACGCGCTTTCCGTCTTCCCGAGCATGTTCGACGCCTATCTGGTACGCCCCGTCCGCGCCTCCTCGCTGCTGACGCGGCTCGAAGTGCTGGCGAAATCCGAAAGGCATGTCGGAGGCGCCGATGCCGAAGCCGATATTGACGAGCGCGTTGCCGAAATCGTCGCGCCCTTCCGCCGCGCACTGAACATCCTCGTCGTCGAGGATAACGACATCAACGCGCTGCTCGCCCGCACGCTCCTCGAACGCGATGGCCATAGCGTCATCCTTGCCCGCAACGGCGAGGATGCACTCGCCTGCCTCGACAGGCGTGAAGCCCTCGATCTGGTGCTGATGGATCTCCATATGCCCGGCATGGACGGCTTCGAGGCGACGCGCCGCATCCGGGCGCTGGCCGACGAACGCTCGAGCCTGCCCGTCATCGCGCTTACCGCCAACGCCATGGCGGAGGACCGCCAGACCTGCCTCGCCGCCGGCATGGACGATTATCTGTCCAAGCCCATCATGCCCGACGCGCTGGCACGCGCGCTCGCCTTCTGGTCCGCGCGGCGCAGCGCGCTCGGCTATGTTTCGCAAGACGCGGCTGGCGAAAGAACAAATCTCGCCTAAACTCCCGCCACATCGGTTCGGATCGGTCGGGGGAATGAGCGTGGCGAATAATTCGGAAAAGCAGGGCCTTGCGACGCGGTTCGTGACCGCGATCTCGGTCTATGCCGAGCGGCGCGTCCTCATCATGCTGCT
>DAIEIL010000010.1 GCA_027352645.1 Rhodobiaceae bacterium
GAATGACGGCACGGAAATCACCATCCGTCAGGGCGATACGGGAAAGCCCATGGCCGATTGTGGGCCATGGAACGTCGTGCGCCTCATGTTCAGCGCGCCGGTGAAGCTCAAGGAAATCCGCGACCACGTCGCGCTCTCGCCGGAACTCGGCAAGGCGGGGTCGGAGGATGATCCATGGTCCAATGTCGAGCCCGAGCAGACGGAGGGCTATTACAGCTGGAAGGGGCGGCAGAAGGGCGACGAATATACGGCGCGCTTCCCGATCTATCTCCGGTCCGACCGCGACTATGAGGCGACCCTGAAAAAGGGCGACAAGGCACAGATCGTCGATCTTTTCGGACGGAAGCTCGACGGCGATATCGATATTCGCTGGCACATGGACAATCGGCCGCCGAATTTCGAATTGCCGAACAATATTGCGGTGCTGGAAAAGAACGTCGACAGCGAAGTGCCGCTGTTCGTCAACAATCTGACGAGCCGGGACTTCACCTTTTCGCGGATGACGGCGCACGGCGTCGAGAATGGGCTTTCCTCGCATGAGGCGCTCGAGCCGATCCGCAACATTCAATATGCGATGCCTTTCGGCGTGCGCGGCATGCTCGATGGAAAGTCCGGCGCGCTGCTGGGGCAGATGACGACGGCGCCGGAATTGCCGAACAGAAAGCCGGGGCTTCTCTTCGCGCAGGTCACGCCCTTCGGGCTTCATGCCAAGGTCGCGCATTACAATACGCTTGTCTGGGTGTCCGATCTTGCGACCGCAGAGCCGGTGCCGGGGGTCAGGGTCGAGCGTTATCGCGATCCGGTGCTCAGCGCGGCTGTCTGCAACAACACGGTGCCCGAAAGCTGGATGGAGCCGGATTTCATCGAGGCCTCCGCCATCAGCGACGAGAACGGTCTCGCCATTCTTCCCGGCGTAGCGCCGCACGCCGGCGTTTATGAGTCCGATTGCGACAAGGCGCTGACGATCCGTGCGGTGAAGGGCGACGACCTCGCGCTGTTGCCCGTTACATATCAGTTCGAGGCGGATACGTTCCGTGCGTCGGGCGAGCAGATTTGGCCGCAGGCGCAGAGCGAGCAGGAGCACATGCGCGTCTGGGGTACGACGGCGCAGGGCGTTTATCGCGCGGGCGACACGATCCAGTACAAGGTCTATGTGCGCGGCCAGTCGAACGAAGGTCTCACCTCCGCGCCGCCTTCCGAATATCGCCTGCAACTCGTCGACCCCATGGGAAAGCTCGTTGCCGACATCAAGAAAGTGGCGCTCAACGAGTTCGGCGCGACGGATGGTTCGGTCACGGTGCCGAAGACAGGTGCGGTCGGCTGGTACAAGATCCGGCTCTTGCAGAAGCAGCGCGGCGACGCGGGCGATCCGCAAAATGCCGAACAAGGCGAGCGCGCTGATGCCGAGGGCGCACTGTCGAGCGGATGGTTTGCCTGGATACCCACGCAGGTGCTCGTCAGCGATTTCACGCCCGCGCCGTTCCGCGTCACCGCGAACGTCAACGGCAAGGTCTTCGGACCGTCGAAAGCCGTCGAGGTGGAGGGAAAGGCGGAGCTTCATTCGGGCGGACCATATACCAACGCCAAGGCGCGCATCACGGCCAGCTTCACGCCACGGCCCATGTCGTCCGATCATCCCTTGGCGGCAGGGTTCGATTTCTCGCGCAGCGATCTCGAGCATGAAAGCTACGAAAAGATGCTGGCGCAGATGGAGCAGCCGCTCGACGCGCAAGGCATTGCCAAGGTCAATGTCGCCATTCCGGACCAGGGTAACGACACCTACGGAGATCTGAACTTCGAGGTCGCGGTGATGGACGATCGAGGCAAGAACGTCGCGAACTCGGTCGCGGCGACTTTTGCGGCGACGGACCGCTTTGTCGGACTGAAGGCGAAGGAGTGGATCTATCAGGCTGGAAAGCCGGCTGGTTACAGCTACATTGTCGTGGACCCGGCGGGCGTTCCGGTCAAGGACGCGAAGGTCGAACTCAAGATCGAACTGAAAAAGGTGACGGCGGCGCGGGTGAAATCCGCGGGCAATGCCTATCAGACGGTTTACAACACGAGCTGGGCCAAGGTTGCGAACTGCGAGGGGACGCCGGAAGCGGCGCCCGCCGATTGCAGCTTCGTGCCGAAGGATGCGGGCGAGTATCGCATCACGGCGACGGTGAAGGGCACCGGCGGCAAGGCGCATATTGCGACCAGCGATTTCTGGGTGACGGGGCGCGATGTCGTGCTCTGGGACAGCGAACCCGATACGGCGCTTCAGATCTTCCCTGAAAAGGCGAGCTACAAGGTCGGAGATACGGCGCGCTATCTCGTCAAGAATCCCTATCCGAACGCGAAGGCCCTCATCACGATCGAGCGCTACGGCGTGCTCGATCATTTTGTTCAGACGTTCACGACATCGACGCCGATCGTCGAATTCCTCGTGAAGGCGAATTACGCGCCGGGATTCTTCGTCTCGGTTGTATTGGTGAGCCCGCGCGTTGACAAGCCGCTGGAAGCGAACCAGGTCGATCTCGGCAAGCCCGCTTTCCGCATGGGCTATATATCGGTGCCTGTGACCGATCCTTACAATGAGCTTGCGATCACGGCGAAGGCGGAGCGCGGCGAGTATCGGCCCGGCGAGATGGTGAAGGTCGCGCTTCAGGCCGCGCCGCGCCATGAGGGGAAGAAAGAGCCCATCGAACTGGCGGTCGCCGTGCTCGATCAGGCGGTCTTCGATCTCATCACGGGCGGCAAGGCCTATTTCGATCCCTATAAGGGCTTCTATCGCCTCGATGGGCTCGACGTGCACAATTACAATCTGCTGATGAAACTCGTCGGACGGCAGAAGTTCGAGAAGAAGGGCGCCAATCCCGGCGGCGACGGCGGGGCCGATTTCAAGTTCCGCGACGATTCAAAATATGTCGCCTACTGGAATCCGAGCCTGCGGACGGATGCGGGCGGCGGGGCGAGTTTCGAGTTTGCCGCGCCGGACAATCTGACCGGATGGCGCATTCTCGCCATCGGTACGACGCCGACCGACAAGGCCGGGCTCGGCGAGGGCGATTTCAAGGTCAACCGCGCGACCGAGATCAGGCCCGTCATGCCGAACCAGGTGATGGAGGGCGACAGCTTCAACGCCGGCTTCAGCGTGATGAACCGGACGGACAAGAAGCGCCATATCAAGGTCGACATCGAGGCGGCGGGAACGCTCGACGCGAAGGCGGTTACAACGCTTACGAAAGAAGTCGATCTCGATCCCTATCAGAGAATAACGGTCTTCATGCCGCTGATGGCAGGCCGGGTCGCCGCAGTGGCGGGCGTCAATCAGGGTGAGATCGCGTTCAAGGTCGTGGCGGGCGACGCCGTGGACAAGGACGGCTATCTCGCGAAGCTGCCAATCAACAAGCGCGCCGATCTCGTCACCGCTGCGATCTATGGCACGACGGACGGGGCGGAGGTTTCGACGCCGGTCGTTTTCCCGAAGGAGATGAGACCGGATGCGGGCGCGCTGGACGTGGTGCTGAGCCCGACCGTCGTGACCGATGTGGCAGGCGCATTTCGCTTCATTGCCGACTATCCGTTCCTGTGCTGGGAGCAGCGGATCACCAAGGGCGTGATGGCGGCGAATTTCTCGACGCTCGGGAAATATCTTCCCGCCGACCTCACATGGAAGGGCGCGGCGGATACGCTGAAGGCGATGCTTTCGAGCGCGGCAGACTTCCAGGCGCCGAATGGCGGCATGGCCTATTGGGTCGCGTCGAACGACCGCGCAGATCCATATCTCTCGGCCTATACGGCGCTCGCCTTCGGATGGCTGCATGAGCGGGGCATTGAAGTGGCGGCGCCCGTGGAGGAAAAGCTCCTCGCCTATCTGAAGGAGCTGCTGAGGAAGGACGTTGCGCCCGACTATTACACGGCCGACATGACGGCGTCGGTGCGGGCGACGGCGCTGGCGGCGCTGGCGCAACGCGGGCAGGTGACGTTGCGCGATATCGAGCGGCTTCGGCCCCGCTACAAAACCATGGGTCTTTTTGGCGATGCGATGCTGATGCAGGCGGCGCTTTCGTTGCAAGACACGAGCAGCGAGAAGCTTGCCGACGAGTTGGCCGACATCATCATGGCTCGCTCGAACCAGACCTCGGGCAAGTTTCTTTTCAGCGAGGCGCAGGGCGAAGGCTATGGCCGCATGCTGGCAACGCCGCTTCGCGACAATTGCGCGATCCTTTCGAGCCTCGTCGCATATGGACGAAGCCCGGCACAGAAGGCGCGCATGGAGGAGGTCACGTTCAAGCTCGTCCGCGCGATTTCGCAGAGCCAGCGCAAGGCGGGCTATTGGGGCAATACGCAGGAGAACATGTTCTGCGCCAATGCGCTTGCCGATTATGCGGCGGCCTATGAGAGCGCCACGCCCGATCTTCATGTGACGGCAAAGCTGGGAGCGGAAGTGCTAGGCTCGGCGGAACTCAAGGGTGTGCAGGCAAAGCCGGTGACGCTGACGCGGCCGATCTCGGCCAGCGATCCGGGAACGAGCGCCAAGGTGGAGATCGCGCGCGAGGGTGCGGGCAGGCTTTACTACACGACGCGTCTCTCCTATGCGCCGACGGATATGAGTGCCACGCCGGTCAATAGCGGCATCGAGGTTCGGCGCGAATACAGCGTCGAGCGCAATGGCAAGTGGGTGTTGCTTGGCGACAAGGCCGAGGTGACGCGAGGCGAGATCGTGCGTGTCGATCTCTATGTTTCCCTCCCGGCACCACGGGCCTTCGTCATCGTCAACGATCCGGTGCCGGGCGGCCTTGAACCAGTGAATCGCGATCTTGCAACGGCTTCCGCCGTCGATGCGGGCAAGGCCGATTATGTGGCACCGGAAGGAAGCTGGTGGAGTCACGCCAGGGACTGGACCGAATATGAGGCGGGCTTCTGGAGCTTCTATCACCGGGAACTGCGTTTCGACAGCGCGCGCTTCTATTCGGACTATCTCGACGCAGGCAATTATCACCTGACCTATATGGCGCAGGCGATTGCCACCGGCGAGTTTCAGCGGCGCGCGACGAAGGCCGAGGAGATGTATGACCCGGATGTCTTCGGATTGGGAACGCCGGGAAGCCTGACGGTGAAAGAGAAACCATAAATGAGCTGGCTGTGCTGGAGCTGGTCCCGTCTCGACCGGACGCCGATGCGTCCGAACGAATGGGGCTGGCCGCGCTGGATGGCAGTGGGTGCGGGTGTTTTTACGCTCTGGCTTGGCGTTGCGACATGGGCGGGGCTTGCGGAAGAGGCGAAGCTCGACCTCAGGCCGAAAGCGACAAGCCACATTCTGCTCGACCGGCAAGGGCATCCGCTTGCCGAGGAGGTGGGCGCGTGGAACATCCAGAACCAGGTGCCGCTCTATCGCGTGCCGCAACGGCTGAAGGATGCTGTTCTGCTCGCCGAGGATCGACGCTTTTTCGCGCATCGCGGCGTCGACTGGATCGCGCGGGCGCATGGGTTCTGGCAGAGCGTAATGGCGCGACGCAATGTGCGCGGCGCGAGCACGATCACCGAGCAGGTGGTGCGCATGCTCAATCCGCGCCCGCGTTCGCTCTGGTCGAAATGGCTCGAAGGCTTCGACGCGCGGCGTCTGGAGACGCGATACACCAAATCCGACATTCTCGAATTCTATCTCAATCAGGTCCCCTATGCGTCGAACCGGCGCGGCGTTGCGGAGGCAGCGCGGTTTTATTTCGACCGCGATCTCGACACGCTGGATACGCGCGAGATGCTTGCGCTGGCGATCCTGCCGCGCGCGCCTTCGGGCCTCAATCCCTATCGCGGCGGCGTGAAGGTTCTGGACCGGCGCAGCGCAAGGCTTGCGACCGCGATGCGGCATGCGGGCATGTTGCCGGCGGCGGAGTGGCAAAGCGTCATCGAGGCGCCGCTCGATCTGCAGCCGCCGCCGAGGCGCGCGGCCATCGGCCATTTTCGCAATTATGTCGAGCGCCAGATCGCGGATGCAAGGAACGGCAACACGCCGCTCAGAATTGCGACGACGCTCGACAGCGGCCTTGTCGATTTCGCGCAAGACCTTCTCGACGAGCGGTTGGCGAGCCTTGCGCCGAGACAGGTTCACAATGGCGCGCTTCTGGTGGTTGACCGGCGGAGCGGCGAGATCCGCGCCTGGGTGGTGGCGGGCGCCGATGACAGCGCGGGCATACCGGGCCGTTTTCTCGATGCGGTGCTGATCCCGCGCCAGCCGGGCTCGGCGTTGAAGCCGTTTCTTTACGCCGCGGCATTCGACGCCGGCTGGTCGCCCGCAGAGCGCATCGAGGATGCGCCCTATTCGGAAGCCGTGGGGACGGGGCTTCACCGCTTCAACAATTACAGCAGGCAGTTTTACGGCGAGGTGAGCGCACGGCAGGCGCTTGGCAATTCGCTGAATATTCCGGCGATCCACGCGGTCAATTTTGTCGGGCCGGATCGCTATCTGGATCTGCTGCACCAACTCGGGTTCGAGAGTCTGACAAAGAGCGCTGGGTTCTATGGCGATGGGCTGGCGTTGGGGAATGGCGAGGTGTCGCTGCTTGAACTGGTGCGCGGGTTCACGGCGCTGGCCAATGGCGGCACGGTCATGCCGCTTCGCGCCGTGGCCGATGGAAAGGCGCGCGCGGTTCCGGGGGCGCGGGTTTTCAGCCGTAACGCGGCGCTACTTGTCGGCAATGTGCTTTCGGACCCCTGGGCGCGGGTGATGGAGTTCGGGCGCTATTCGACGCTCAGCCTGCCGGTGCAGACGGCGGTGAAGACCGGTACCTCGTCCGACTACAGGGATGCGTGGTCGGTCGGGTTCGACAGCCGCTATGTGGTGGGCATATGGATGGGCAATCTCGACCGGACGCCGACGGACGGGATCACCGGCTCGACCGGCCCTGCGCTCGTGCTGCGCGGGGTCTTCGCCTATCTCAACCGCGACCAGAACACGAAGAGGCTGCCGCTGCCCGACGATCTGGCGCTGACCGACAGTTGCGCGTTCGGACAAAGCGGTTGCGAGCAGATCTACGACTACAGGACGGCCGCGACCACGCGCGCACCCGCCGCGACGCAGGCGGTGGGACCATCGATCCTTTCGCCGACGCCGAACCTGCGCCTTGCCTATGATCCGCGCCTGCCCGCGGACCGGCAGATGTTTCGCTTCGCTCTGGGCGATGTCGGGCCGGAGGCCCATGTGACATGGATGCTCAATGGCGCGCCCGTGGCGGAAACGCGGGGGGCGGAGTTCATGTGGCCGGTGGCACGGGGTGTCTATGCGGTCGAGGCGCGCGTGGAGGACGAGGACGGTGCGCGCGAACTGGGGCCTGTCGCATTCTCGGTGCGCTAAAGCCACGCATCGCGGAAAATTCTGGGCGCCACCTTGACGGCAAGGGGGTGACACCCATATTAGCTGCCCAGGCAGTCATTGCTGAGGCAGATATATGGGAAAGCCCTATTACTACGCAGAGAATTACAGGGCCAAGACGGCGATCTCCTATCTGGTGCGCCGGGCGCACAACCTCATCATGCCGAGGGTGGAAACGCTCTTCGCCGAGAACGATCTGACCTTCACGCAATGGGCGGTGCTCATGTATCTGCGGGACGGGATGGGCGAGAGCTGCGCGGATATCGCGCGCGACATGCACCACGACAGCGGCGCTCTGACGCGCATTCTCGATCAGCTTGAGGAACGCGGCCTTGTGGAGCGTCAGCGCAGCGGCGTCGACCGTCGCGTGGTGAAGCTGTCGCTCACGAAGGACGGGATGACGATGGTCGAGTCCCTTATTCCGCTCGTGGCTGGCTATCTCAACGACCTCATGGGCGATTTCAACAAGGCGGAGGCGGATCAGTTGATCTCGCTGATGACGCGACTCGTCGCGCGGGCCGAACAGGTGAACGAGGCGAAGTCATGAGAAGCGCAATCGCATTCGCCACGTTGACCAGCCTTCTGCTCGGCGGCTGCGTGCTGCCGCCTTCGGTGGAGCCGCAGGAGAAGGCGCTGTCGCGCGACGCAATGGGACTCGGCAGCGTGAACGCGCCCAGTGCTCCCACCGCGTGGTGGAAGGCTTTTGGCGATCCGCAGCTCGACGATCTCGTGGCCCGCGGCTTCGCGCAGAATCCGACGCTTGCGCAGGCGCTCGCCCGGATGCGCGCGGCGCAGGCGCAGGTGAGTGTGGCACAATCGCAGATGCTGCCGCAGGTGACCGTTGACGGCGAGGAACAACGCCAGCGCTTCAGCGGCACTTATGTCTATCCGCCACCCTATGCGGGAAACTGGAACTGGATAGGCAGCCTCAACGCCAATCTTTCATGGAACCTCGACTTCTGGGGCAAGCAGGCGGCGCTGGTCGCGCAGGCGGGCTCGGAGGAAGAGGCGGCGCGGCTCGACGCGGAAGGTGCGCGGCTCGCCATTTCCGGTGCGCTGGTGCAGGCCTATGTCGCGCTCGACCGCGCCTATGCGTTGGTGGACATTGCGGCGGAGACGGAAAGCCAGCGCCAGCACATTCTCGATCTCTCGCGCCAGCGCGTGGCCTCGGGCCTCGACACCAATGCCGAGGTGAAGCAATCCGAGGCATTGCTCGCGGCGGCGCGCGTGGCGCGGGAGCAGGCGACGAGCGGGCGCGATCTGGCGCTCCATCAGGTGGCGGCGCTGGCGGGCGAGGGCGCGAACGCGTATGCCGCGATCAAGCGGCCTGCGCTTCGCCTCGATGGCGCGTTGCCGCTGCCGGACGTCCTGCCGGCCGATCTTCTGGCCAGGCGGCCCGATGTGCTGGCTGCGCGGATGCGCGTTGAAGCGGCGCTTTCGGGACGGAAGGCGGCGAAGGCATCCTTCTATCCCGACATCAACCTGATGGCGTTTGCAGGCTGGGCGGCGATCGGTCTCGACAGCATGCTCCAGTCACCGTCGCAGAATTACGGAGTGGGGCCCGCCATCCATCTGCCGATCTTCGACGGCGACCGGCTCAAGTCGCAATATGTCGGCGCGACGGCGGAAGTCGATGCGGCTATTGCCGGGTATAACGGCGCGGTCGTCGAGGCGGTGCACAATGTCGCCGACCGCCTGACGGAGACCGGGTCGCTTGCGCGGCAGGTTGAACAGCAGCGGCAATCGCTCGATGCGGCCAAGGAGGCCTATCGTCTGGCGGAGCGGCGCTATGCTGCGGGGCTCAGCACCTATCTCTCGGTCCTGAGCGCGGAGACGCTGCTGCTCGATGCGCGGCAGCAGCAGGCGAATATAGCGGCGGCGCAAGCGACGAACAGGGTGCAGCTGCTTCTCGCCGTTGGCGGCGACTTCACGCCGCCTGCGCCGAAACTGGCGCGAAGCGATACCAATCAGATCTCTCAATAATCAGCCCATCCGGTGGTCAGCATGAGTTACGATTCAAGCATTCTTGGCAGAGGCACGCCGCGGCAGCGCGGGCTCGCCATATTGGGTGTCGTCGTCATTGGCGGGCTTCTCGTCTGGACCGGCTATTGGCTCATCTTCGGCGGAAGCTATCAGTCGACGGATGACGCCTATGTCGCGGGCGATGTGGTGCAGATCACGGCGGAGCAGGCGGGCACGGTGCAGCTTCTGAGCGCCGACGACACGCAGTCCGTGAAGCGCGGGCAGACGCTCGTGACGCTCGATCCGTCGAGTGTCGATATCGCGCTGCAGGCGGCGGAAGCCGATCTTGCGCGGACGGTGCGGCAGGTGCGGGCGCAGTTTGCCAAGGCGGATGCCTTGCGGGCCGATATTTCGCAGCGCCAGGTTGCAGTGCGTCAGGCGGAAAGCGACCTGAAGCGGCGGAGCGCGCTTGCCGGAGACGGCGCCGTTTCGGGCGAAGAACTTGCCCATGCGCGCGATGCCGTAACGGCGCAGGAAGCGGCGCTCTCCTCCGTGAAGGAACAACTGAACGCCACGCTTGCCGCCATTGATGGCACGTCGGTTTCCACCAACCCGGATGTCCTGGCGGCAGCCGCCAAGGTGCGCGACGCGGCGTTGGGCGTCCGGCGGACGCATATCGTTTCGCCGGTGGATGGGCTCGTCGCGCGGCGGACCGTGCAGCTTGGCCAGCATGTGGCGGCGGGCGCGCCGCTGATGGCGGTCGTGCCGCTTGAAGATGTCTGGGTCGATGCGAATTTCAAGGAAGGTCAGCTTGCGAATTTGCGCGTCGGGCAACCGGTGACGCTGGAAGCAGATATCTATGGCGGCGATGTGACTTATCACGGGCATGTCGTCGGTGTGTCCGCGGGCAGCGGCAGCGCCTTCGCGCTTCTGCCGCCGCAAAATGCCTCCGGCAACTGGATCAAGATCGTGCAGCGACTGCCCGTTCGGATTGCGCTCGATCCGGCGGAAGTGAGAGCGCATCCCTTGCGGATCGGCCTTTCCGTGTCGGTGAAGGTCGACGTGCGCGACACCTCCGGGCCGCTTGTCGCGAGCGAGGTGCGCTCCGTGCCGCTGCCGCCGCGTCCACGCGACGATGGCAACGCGGGCATCGAGCAG
>DAIEIL010000064.1 GCA_027352645.1 Rhodobiaceae bacterium
CCGCCGCGCAGGCGGCGCCGCAGGAGGACCTGCTCTGCGATCATGCGCCGGCGGGCACCGTGCCCGCCGTGCCGAATCCCTTCAGCCATTGGGCGGTCATCGTCTGCTCGGCGTCGGGCCATGCACTGGTCCCCGTCGAAGGCATGGTGTGGCTGGCGCATGGCACGGCGGAGCCGGTTGCCGTTCTCGCGCTACCGCCGGCCGCGACGCCGATGCCGAAGACGAAGGATTTCGATCCTCGCTATGGGGTGCGTTTCACGGCGCTTTATGCGGCGGAAGCGAAAGAAGGCAAGCGCGCCCGTGCGCTCGCCCATCTCAAGGCAGCCCTGGGCGCGAAGCCCCCGCAAAAGCTCGAGCGTGTCTTTCAGCTCGATGCGGTCAGCAGCATCTACGCCATGCGCTACAACATTTATTTCTATCTGGAAGGTCGCCGCCCGCGCTATGCGCTGGTCTGCATCGATCAATGCAGCGAGGCACTGGCGATGGATATTCTGACGGCAGAGGAAGCGAAGGCGCGCGGGGCGCGCCCTCGCTGATACTGTTTTCTGCTTACATCCCCATGCCTGTGCCCATCATGCCGCGATGCATGAAGGGGGCGGCGAGGATGCCGATGACGAACATCAGCACGATGCCCGCGACGACGACCGCCGCCGTATAAATAAGCGCCTTTTCCTGCGGCGCCTTCATCAGCTTCGGCAGCCCGCGATAGAGAAGATAGAGCGAATAGAGGCCGAGAATGCTGAGCAGGCTCAGAGCCGGTACGATGGCGAAAATGCCGGCGAGCCAGCTGGCCGTCATGGAATAAGCTGCGACCTTGAAAGCCTGTATCCGGTCCTTGGTGCCGCCAAAGGTCGGCGCGAGTTGTTCGATGACGAGGGCCAGTACGCCGACCATGATAAGGCCCAGAATGTACTGAATAATGGCTCCGGCGATGGCGCTGCCAAGGGGCAGGCGGAACGAGTAGCCCATGGCGCCGTAGCCGAAGACGACCCCGCCAATGGCCGCAGCGAGCGGCGGAATGGCCGCAAGGACCCCGATATAGCCCGTATAGAGGCTTTGGATCGTCGGCTTTTCGCCATCGATCTTGTCCCATTCCGTATCGGGCGACATGAGGATGTTCTTGGCGCGGTCTATGATCGACGCCGCGTCGGGTGTCTCGAAACTGGTCATGGCTGCTCCCCTCGAGTTGGACCTCAAAGCGCCGCCCGCACAGAGCCGCATCGCTAAATCGCAGGCGGAACATCCGGGAAGTCTCGGAGCCTCGCGCAGCCTTGTCAAACGTCGAGCGCCGGGGGATTTGCGCTGGAGGGCGCCGTCCGCGGGGAGAGAGGCGAGGCAAAAGCCTGTTCGGCGGGAACCGGACGTCCGATTCCCGCCGAAAGTCAGCCTAGAACATGAACCAGGCGAAGGCGGCCACCGTGTTGTTGTCGGAGGCGTTCCGTCCGGCGCCATCATAGTTCGACCTTGCGCCGTTGAACTTCATGTAATCGGTATACTGAAGACCAAGGCGCAGATTGACGTGGTGCCCGAAGGGCGCATCGTCCTTGCCGAAGGGCGTGTAGTCGATCTCGGCATTGATGCCGTTCGAGTTCGGCGAACCGTTGAAGCTGTCGCCGCCGTAAAGACCGAGATCCGTCGACCCCCATATGTCGAAATATCCGAGCGAGAAGGTGTAGGTCTGGAGATAGGTGTAGGCCGCCGTCAGGTTGGCCGAACGCAGCGTGTTGCTGCCGTTCGTTCCGCTCAGCACGGAGCTTGCGCCAAGGTTCTGATGCTCGTTGACGAAGGCGGCGTATACGCTGAAGTTATTGTCTTCATCGCCGAGATAATCATAAGTCGCATCGAGGCCGAGATCGGTGGCGCGATCCGTTCCCGCGCTGCGGTCCTGCCCGGGGAATACATTGGCGGAGAGGCCGAATGTTCCAAGCGAGACATAGTGGGAACCGAACTGGTGCTGTGCGGCGGCGCGCCAATAAGGCGCGAGGCCGTTGATGCGGTTCTCGCCCATGGGCGAAACGCCCAGAATGGTCTGGGTGCGGTCCGACAGGTTCCCGTAGACGCCGAACTCCGTATAGAGCCAGTCGTCCCACATGGCGTAGACGCTGCTGCCGAGGACCTGTTGCGCGAAACCGCCCGCGATCACGGGCGCCGCGGCGGGCGCCGGCGCGAGGCCCGGCGCGGAAAAGGGTGTGCCCCAGGCGGGTGTCGAATTCCAGAGATCCTGAACGGTCGGATTGTTGTTGACCGAGACGCCGAGAACCGCGCTCACATCCCCGAAATTAGCCGTGTCCGCATAGCGCACATCGACATTGTCCCAGGCAAAGCGACGCGCGATGCCGTCATAGGTCGTCTGCACGAAGGCGCCGAGATGATCGAGGATCTTGCCGCCGTAAAAGAGGCTCGCCTGATCGAGGGAGGGGTTGTCGTTGGATGCGAAATGCGGCGCTGCGCCGCCGTCCTGGCCCTTCTCGGTATGGGTAAGATAGCCCTGCAGCATGGCGCTGACTTTGGGGACGCTGGTTTCGCCACTGTCCCAGACATAGCCGTTGAGCTTGAAGAGACGGCCCATGGGCGTAAGCGCGGGCCCGAAGGAGCCAACATGGCAGGAGGAGCAGGGCTGGTCGGTTTGCTCGGCGAACGAGGGTATCGCCTGGGCGGATTGTGGGGAAAGAACGGTGAATATCGAGATCAGGGACAACAAGACCGTAGCGATATGGCCAGTACGCACGGGCCATTTTCCCTTTATCATCACACCCCTCCGACGAAGATATTTGCCTGTATGGTTGTTTTAAGCGGGCGCTTATGGCTCCAGTTATTAATTCGAAGCCATGTGTTGGCAATGTCTCGGGCATATATGTCCTTGATGTAACGAAGGACTCGCGCCGTGCGGCGCACGGCGCATATGCGGATGCACTTTCGCCCGACCTTGCATATCGTCGGCGACCGGATATAAACCCGATTAATGAAGTGCATTAATCGGGTGATGCCAAACGCGAGACGGGAAGAGACGGACTGGAATGACCGAGGGATATGAATTCTACGGCGCCGAGGTGAGCTACTACAGCGGCAAGGTGCGTGCCTATCTGCGCTACAAGCGCATCCCCTTCATCGAATATGGCGCGACCGCCGACATATATCGCAACGTGATTCTGCCGCGCGTGGGCTGGCCGGTGATCCCCGTCGTGGTGACGCCTGAGGGCGAGACGCTGCAGGATTCGTCCGACATCATCGACGCGCTCGAAGAGCGCTTTCCCGAAGCGCCGGTCTATCCCGCGACGACGAAGCAGCGTCTCGCGGCGCTCCTGCTTGAATTCTATGGCGACGAATGGTTGAAGATTCCGGCGATGCATTATCGCTGGACCAGGAATCGCGAATTTGCGCTTTCCGAATTCGGCAGGCTTTCCGCGCCCGAGCTTCCTCCCGAAGGGCAGCGCGAAGTGGCCGACAGGATTTCGAAGCCTTTCGCCGGGGCGCTTCCCTTTCTGGGCGCGACGCCGAAGACGGCCGAAGCGATCGAAAAGTCCTACGAGGCGCTGCTCGGCGAGCTCGACCGGCATTTCGCGTCTCATGAATTCCTGTTCGGCACGCGGCCGTCCATCGGCGATTTCGGCCTGATCGGCCCGCTCTATGCCCACCAGTTCCGCGACCCGGCCTCCGGCGAGCTGATGAAGCGCATTGCGCCCAATGTTGTGCGCTGGGTCGGGCGCATGATGAAGCCGCCGCACCCCAAGGGCGGCGAGTTTCTCCCCCGCGATGAGGTGCCAGAGACGCTCATCCCCGTTCTCGCCCGCATGATGCGCGAGATGGTGCCCGTCCTCGTTTCGACGGCGCATCTCTTTGCAAAATGGGTGGAGGAGCATCCGGGCGCGAAGACGGGGGCGGAGGAAATCCCCCGTGCCATCGGTATGCATGAATTCACGCTCGAGGGCGTTCAGGAAAATCGGGCCGTATTTCCCTACGACCTCTGGATGTTGCAGCGTCCGCTTGATTTCATTGCTGGCCTCGATGCCGATGAGAAGCTTCGCGCCGCCGATCTTCTCGGCGCGGCGGGGGGCGAGACCTTCCTCGATTTCCCGGCTTTCCCTCGCGTAACGCGGAAGAAGTTCAAGATCGCTCTGGCTTGAGGCAGGCCGCCGCGGAGCGCTGCGGCTATTTCGCCCATAATCCGCGCTTGAAAAGGGGCGGCGGGTCCGGTAGCTCCGTAGCAGGATGGCAATGAAAACCGCACGTCTGGCCGGGTTCTACGTCGCGCTTGCGGCGATGCTTTTCCGCGCCTTCCTGCCGGACGGCTGGATGCCTGCGCCGCCGTCGCATGATGCCGGGGCCGCCTGGGCGCCCTTCGTCATCTGTACGTCGAACGGGCTTGCCCTGCGTCACGACGGGGACGGCCAGTCGCAGCATGATGGCGATCACGAGCAGCGCTACGCTCCTTGCGCCTATGCCGCGGCCGCGCACCTGGCCTCTCCCGAAGCGGGTCTTGCCGTCGCGATTTACGATGCCATCTTCGTTCCCGCGCCGCTCGACGCGGCGAGCGACCTTCCCCTCCAGCGGGAGCTCTTTTCGCGAGAGCGATCCCGCGCGCCACCCTTCCTGACGATCTGACACGAAAGAAACCGCTCGCAAAGCGCAGGGGAAAGACCTCTGCGCGAGCACTCGTCTTTGTCAGTCTCTCAGGAAGGGACAATCAGAATGCATATTCGTTTCAACGGGCGTCTGCTCGCCAGCAGCGCGCTCTCACGCTCCTTCACGGCCCTTGCGTTGCCGGTTCTGCTCTGGCCCGCCATGGCTTCGGCGCAAGGCGCGACGCTTCTGCCGCCTGTCGATGTGGAGTCTCCCGAAGAGCAGGTCGATTTCGGCTACTCGTCTCTCACGGAGACGAGTCTTTCGCCGCTCGAACTCCTGAAGAAACGCGCCCATACCAGCGACACGGCCTCTCTCCTCGACGGAATCGCCGGGGTCAGCACCTACAAGGCGGGCGGCGTTTCGAGCCTACCCGTCATCAATGGCCTGGCTGACGATCGCGTTCGCGTCGTCGTGGATGGCATGGTGATGACGTCGGCTTGCCCCAACCACATGAATTCGCCGCTCTCCTATGTCGATCCGACAGGCGTCGGCTCGGCGAAGGTGCTCGCGGGACTCACCCCCGTCAGCCTGGGTGGCGACAGCATTGCGGGCACCATTATCGTCGATAGCCCCGCGCCGCTTTTCAGCACGTCCGAAAGCGTGTCGGTGCTTGAAGCGACGGCCTCTTCCTTCTATCGCAGCAATGGCGACGCATTGAGCGGTGCGGTGTCGGCTACCGCCGGCAATGACAAGGTAAGCATCGGCTACAAGGGTTCGGTTGCCCGCGCCGGAAATTATGAAGGCGGCGGCGACGATGGCGAGGTCCGCTCCAGCGAATACAAGTCCTACAATCACGCGTTGAAGCTTGCCGCACGCAATGGAGACAACCTCGTCGTGCTGGAAGCGGGCCAGCAATACGTCCCCTATGAAGGCTATCCGAACCAGTACATGGACATGACGGATAACCACTCCACCTTCGTCAACGGCCGCTACGAAGGCAGCTTCGACTGGGGCAAGTTCGAGGCACGCGCCTTCTGGCAGGGCGTCGATCACGAGATGAACTTCCTCGACGACAAGGGCGGCATGGCCACCGGCGGCATGCCGATGAACACCAGCGCGGACAATGCGGGATATGAGTTGAAGGCGACGTTCGCGCTGAAGGATGGCGGCGCGATCCGTGTCGGCAACGAGTTCCACCTCGAACGCCTCGACGACTGGTGGCCGCCTGTCGCCATGAGCATGATGATGGGGCCGAACACCTACATCAACATCAATGGCGGCAAGCGCGACCGTCTCGGCACCTTCGCCGAATGGGACGCGAAGTGGACGACAAGCTGGTCGACGCTTCTCGGCCTCCGCAACGACACGGTGTGGACGGACACGGGCGACGTTCAGTCCTATGGCTGTGGCATGATGTGCATGTCCGACAACATGGCTGCCGCCGCCTTCAACGCGGCAGACCACAAGCGGACATTCGTCAATTTTGACGTGACCGCCATTGCGAAATACGAGGCGAATGAAACTTCGGCCTTCGAATTCGGCTATGCGAGGAAGTCGCGCGCGCCAAACCTCTATGAGCTCTATGCCTGGGGACGCGGTTCCATGGCAAGCCGCATGATCGGCTGGTTCGGCGACGGCAACGGCTATGTCGGCAATCTCGATCTCGATTCCGAAATCGCCAACACGCTGAGCGCGACGGCGGATTTCCACAGCGCCGAGCGGAGCTGGGAAGTGAAAATCACGCCTTACTACACTTATGTCGAGGACTATATCGGCGTGAAGAAGATCGCGAGCCTGTCTGGTGGCTTCTCGCAGTTCCAGTTCGTCAATCACAATGCCGAACTCTATGGGCTCAACCTTGCGGGCAAGCTCGGCCTCTGGAAGTCCGATGCGGCGGGCGAGGGCACGCTGAAAGGTACGGTCGGCTA
>DAIEIL010000073.1 GCA_027352645.1 Rhodobiaceae bacterium
CAGCACCGGGTCGGTCGGCGCGATCACGATCACCGGCAGTTGCTCGTCGATCAGCGCGATCGGTCCGTGCTTCAGCTCGCCCGCCGCATAGCCCTCGGCATGGATGTAGGAAATTTCCTTTAGCTTCAGCGCGCCTTCGAGGGCAATCGGGAAGAAGTGCCCGCGGCCGAGATAGAGCACATCGCGAACTTTCGCGATCTCGGCGGCAAGCGCGTGGATCTCGCCGTCGCGCGACAGCATCTCGGCAACCTGGCGCGGCGTTTCGAGCAGTGTGCGGACGAGGCGCGGTTCGTCGGCCGCGTCCACCGTGCCGCGCGCGAGGCCGGTGCCGATGGCAAGCGCGGCCAGCGCGACGAGCTGGCAGGTGAAGGCCTTGGTCGAAGCAACGCCGATTTCGGGTCCGGCATGGGTCCGCATGATGACGTCGGAATCCCGCGCGATGGAGCTTTCGACCACGTTCACGATCGAAAGGATCGTCTGGCCATGCTCCTTGCAGTAGCGCAGGGCCGCCAGCGTGTCCGCCGTTTCGCCGGACTGCGAGATGAAGATGGCGAGGCCACCCTTGGGCAGTGCCGCCTCGCGGTAGCGGAATTCGGAGGCGATATCGACATCAACCGGGATGCGGGCGAAACGCTCGAACCAGTATTTGGCGACGAGGCCCGCATAGGAAGCCGTCCCGCAGGCGACGATGGTGATGCGCGGCACGGTCGCGAGGTCGATCGGCAGCTTCGGCAGGCGCAGAGTCTCCTCGACGGGATTGACGTAATTCGCGAGCGTGTGGCCGATCACTTCAGGCTGTTCGAAGATTTCCTTCGCCATGAAATGGCGGTGGTTGCCCTTGTCGACCAGCGCGGTCGAAACATCGGTGATGCGGACGGGACGCTCGACGATATGGCCGGCGGCATCGTGGAAGATGGCCCCTTCGCGGGTCAGTTCCACCCAGTCGCCCTCTTCGAGGAAGGAGACGCGGTTCGTCATCGGCGCGAGCGCGAAGGCGTCGGAGCCGAGATACATGGCGCGATCGCCATGGCCGACGGCGAGCGGACTGCCGCGCCGGGCGCCGATGATGAGGTCTTCCTCGCCCTTGAAAATGATACCCAGCGCGAAGGCGCCTTCGAGTTCCTTCAGCGCGGAAGCGGCGGCTTCGCGGGGCGCGAGGCCCTTGTCGAGGTAATGCGTCACGAGATGGGCGACGACTTCGGAGTCGGTCTCGGTCTGGAACTTCGCGCCGCCTGCGGTCAGCCGGTCGCGCAGGTCGCGGAAGTTCTCGATGATGCCGTTATGCACGATGGCGACGCGCTCGGTTGCATGCGGATGCGCATTGCGTTCCGTCGGCGCGCCATGCGTCGCCCAGCGCGTGTGGCCGATGCCGATGGTGCCTGCGAGCGGGTGGCTGTCGAGCGCCTTTTCGAGGTTGAAGAGCTTGCCCTCGGCGCGACGGCGAACGATATCGCCATGGTCGAGCGTGGCGACGCCTGCGGAGTCGTAGCCGCGATATTCGAGGCGCTTCAGCGCTTCGAGGATGATGGGGGCCGCGGGCTTACCGCCGATGACGCCGACAATGCCGCACATTATTCGCCTGCCTTCTTCATACCCGCGTGTTTGGCGCGGAAGGCTGCCGCCCAGCCCGGTTTTTCGAAATGCTTCGAGCGTTCGACAGCGAGCGCGTCGGCGGGCACATCCTTGGTGATGACGCTGCCGGAGCCCGTATAGGCGCCGTCGCCGATCTTCACCGGCGCGACAAGCGACGAATTTGATCCGATAAAGGCGCCTGCGCCGATATCGGTGTGGTGCTTGTTGAAGCCGTCATAATTGCAGGTGATGGTCCCCGCGCCGATATTGGCCTTCGCCCCCACGCGGGCGTCGCCAATATAGGAGAGGTGGTTCACCTTCGCGCCCGCCTCGATCTTTGCCTTCTTCGTCTCGACGAAATTGCCGATATGCACGTCGCGGCCGATCTCGGAGCCCGGACGGATGCGGGCGAAAGGCCCGATCTGCGCGCCCTCCTCAATCCTGCCGCCCTCGATATGACAGAAGGGTTTGATGGTGACGTTGCTTGCGACCTTGACGCCGGGACCAAACACGACATTCTGGCCCACTGTCACATCCTGTCCGAACACGGTGTCGGCGGAGAGATAGACGGTTTCGGGATCGGCAAGCGTCACGCCGCCGTCCATCGCCTGCTTGCGGAGGCGTCGCTGCATTTCAGCTTCGACGGCGGCAAGGTCGGCTCGGCTGTTCACGCCCTGAATGTCTTCTTCCGGCGCGCGGATGACGGCGCAGCCGAGACCTTCGCCGCGCGCCAGTTCCACGACGTCGGTGAGGTAATATTCGCCGCTCGCATTCTCGTTGGTCATGCGCGACAGAAGGCGGAAAAGATGCTCCGCGCGAACGGCCATTGCGCCGCCGTTGCACAGCGTGATGGCGAGTTCTTCCGGGCTTGCGTCCTTGCGCTCGACGATGCGGGCGAGCGAGCCATCCGCATTGAGGACCAGGCGGCCATAGGCGGCCGGGTCGCGCGCTTCGAAGCCCAGCACAATGACGGGCGTTTCAGCCCGGCAGGCGGCGATCATGTCGGCAAGCGTTTCGCTCCGGACCAGCGGCGTATCTCCGAAGATGACCAGCACGACGCCCTCGCCCGAAGGCACGAGCGTTTCGGCGGCGCGAACGGCGTGGCCGGTTCCAAGCGGCTTGTCCTGAACGGCGATGTCGAGATTGGTTGCGGTTGCTTTCGCGTATTTCGCCACCTCATCCATGCCCGGTGCGAGAACCAGCGCCACGCGCATATTGTCGAGGCTCTCCACCGTGGCCAGCACATGGCCGAGCATGGGGCGACCGGCGATCTGGTGGAGCGCCTTGGGGGTGCTCGACTTCATCCGCGTGCTTCGGCCCGCGGCTAGAATGACGGTGGTAACGGTGGCGTTGGACATGGGGCTCTTCGGCAAAATGTTCAGTCTCTGACCCGATAGACGGACCACGCCCCCGATCCTCTATCCGACGGCGTGAAAACTGGCATACGCCATATTTCGCCGGGAAATAAATTTATATTTCCGTATGTTGCGCCGCTTTAATGCAGCGCGCGGGCCCGCCGTTTCGGGCGTCCGCGTCGTGCCGTCAGCGGGCGCGCTTGTAGACCGGCCGGGCCGTTCGTGCGGCGGGAACGCGCTTCGTTGAGGACTTGGCGACCGGGCGATTCGAGACCGGCCTGGGCTTTGCCCTGCCCTTGGTCATGCCCTCAACCGCGCTCAGGAGCCGGTTTACGCGGGCTTCGGTTTCTATTCTGGCCAGCCGTTGAGCTGCATTGGTGTTCCTGATCTGAAGTCCGAGCAGCAGGATCAAGAGCACGACCGAGCCGAACATGAGAAAGATGCTCTCGGTGGAGAGGCTTTCCAGATAGGCGGAGACAGACATTTTTTCCCCCAGAAACCCGTATTTGGCGTTGGTTTCCGCCCTTTGCATGTTTCGGGCCTCGCTTCGGACCGTTGCGTCGGCGCGGAATCTGCTGGGGATGATTTGACCGCCACGGGCTCCGATGATTATCCATAAGGCAAATGCCCAAAATGACGGCAGTTGGCCTGTGGGCGTCGGGCTTGCGGATCAGGCAAAAGACTGGCTACCTTGCGCCCCGCAAAGCACCCCAGTTACCAATCGGGCAAAAATGAGCGCTATCGAAAGTCTGATCGAAGGCTACCGCGCCTTTCGCTCCGGAACCTATCGGCAAAACGAAGAGCGCTACCGGGCGCTCGCATCCAGAACGCAGAAGCCGAAGGCCCTGATCATCGCCTGCTGCGACAGCCGAGCCGACCCGGCGATGGTCTTCTCCGCCGATCCCGGCGAGCTTTTCGTGGTTCGCAACGTGGCCAATCTCGTCCCGCCCTACGAGCCCGACACGCATTATCACGGCACCAGCGCCGCGATCGAATTCGGCGTGACCGGCCTCGACATCTCCGATGTCATCGTCATGGGCCATGCCCGTTGCGGCGGCATTGAAGCGCTATACGAAAGCGAACACGGCAACCCGCCCAAGGGCGAGTTCGTGTCGGGCTGGATGTCGCTGGTGCAGGGCGTGGCCGACGGCGTGCGCAAGACGCATGCGCATCTCGACCGCGATGCCGTGTTGCGCCAGATGGAGCAGCGCGCGGTCCTGAGCTCGCTCGAAATGCTGCGCACCTTCCCGTTCATCCGCGAGCGTGAAGCGGATGGCCGTGTGCGTCTCCATGGCTGGTTCTACGGCATCGGAAGCGGCGTACTGTCCGTCTACGACAAGACGCAGGACCGCTTCATCGACGTGGCCGAAAAGGCCTGACGGCCGGGGCCTGAAGGATCAGGCCACCTGCCGCCAGTAATAGAACAGCGCCACCGACAGAATCAGATGGACGACGCCCGGCGCATAAGCGCCCGCCCCAACTCGCGCGCCCTGATAGAACAGATTGACGACGGCAAGCACGTTGTAGATGAGCAGCGCACCGAGCACGGGCCGCAGCGCCGCAGGCTCCGTCACATTGCGGCCAAGCCAGGCGAGCGCACCGAGCGAAAGGAGCGCGGTGCCGGCAAGCCTCGCCGTCGTGATGCCATCGACGCCGGGAACGACGCCCGGTAGCGTCCGCTCGATGAAGCGGCCCGGCGCTGTGACCAGGAACAGGCCGACTGCGGCTTCCAGGATGGCGCAGACGATCAGCAGAATCTTCGGACTCTCAGGCATGTTCTCCCCCCAACTTAATGCGACGCATTATATGGGCGATTCTGAGCTATTGCGCCATCAGATATCGCGATAGGGGGCAGGCGAGGCTTCGGTATGCTGTGGCAGGCCATCGTCTATCCTGACCCAGTCGAGCTTTTCCGAAACCCAGATATGTCGTTCGGGCCGAATTGCGTTGGGATCGTCCAGCGTTGCGATCGGAATGGCGATGCGGTTCGGCGCGTCTACCGGCTCAATGAACAGCCGCGTTCCGCAGATGCTGCAGAAGTGCCTCCAGAGTCGTGCCGATGAACGGAACCGCGAGGTCGCGCCGATCACGGCGAGCGACGTCTTGGGAAACGAGGCCTGGGCCAAAAATGGGGCGCCCATCGCTTTTTGGCAGGTGCGGCAGTGACAGATGCGAGCACCGATCGTCGGGACGGAGAAGCTATAGCGAACGGCGCCGCAAAGGCATCCGCCGTCATAGGGTGGCTCTCTGGTCATGTCCGGCTCGCCCATCTGTCTCGCTCCCGCAGGAAAGTCTACCCGTCGCTTACCGTGCCACACCTGGCTTCATCCCGGGAGCGGGTAGCTGAGGATGAGCGCGATGGTGCAATGCGGGCGGCGGCTATCGTCTGGAGAAACAGGGATGGTGGGTCCGCTGGGACTCGAACCCAGGACAACTCGATTAAAAGTCGAGTGCTCTACCAGCTGAGCTACGGACCCCTCGAAAGTGTGGCGGAAACTAACGGCGCCGCCCCTCCGGGTCAACCTCCCCGCGTTGCCTATGCGAATATCTCAGGAACCTGCGGAAAACGGCGCGATGTCGCCCCCGGCCTGCTCCGCCTTGAAACGGGCGACGAAGTCATCGAGTCGGCCTTCGGCAATCGCGGCGCGCAGCCCCGCCATCAACTCCTGGTAATAGGCAATGTTGATCCAGCTCACCAGCATGGAGCCCAGCATTTCGCCCGACTTGATCAGGTGATGAAGATAGGCGCGGCTATAGCCGCGCGCGGCGGGGCACGAGCTTTCCGCGTCGAGCGGACGCGGGTCTTTCGCGTGGCGCGCATTGCGGAGATTGACGCGGCCGCGCCGCGTGAAGGCGAGGCCGTGACGGCCATTGCGTGTC
>DAIEIL010000077.1 GCA_027352645.1 Rhodobiaceae bacterium
ACGAAGGTCGCCGCCGCCCGCATCGCGACCGAGGGCGGCTGCAACATGGCGATCGCCAATGGGCGCACGCTCCACCCGCTTCGCGCGCTGGAAGACGGCGCGCGTTGCACTTGGTTCACGGCGCGCAACTCGCCCGTCGCATCGCGCAAGCGCTGGATTTCCGGCAGCCTCAAGACCATGGGCTCAATCACGGTCGATGCGGGCGCGGTCAATGCGCTGCGTCACGGGCGGAGCCTCCTTCCCGCCGGCATCACCGCCGTCGATGGACGCTTCGAGCGTGGCGACGCGCTGAGCATCCTCGATGAAAGCGGCGTGGAGATCGCGCGCGGGCTTTCGGCCTATTCGAGTGAGGACGCCCAGCGCATCAAAGGCCATAACAGCAGCGAGATCGAAGAGCTTCTGGGCTTTGCGGGCCGCGCCGAAATGGTCCATCGCGACGATCTGGTGATGATGAAGGCCTGAGACAAAGACCGTGCCCGCCTCGGGCCCTTGCGATAGGGTCTATGGCACAACACATGAGAGAACGAGCAGAAGAGCAGGTGGCCTCGTGAGCATTGTGAAAATCGACGCAGACCGGAACGGAATTGCCGCCCTGATGGCGGAGATGGGCAAGCGTGCCCGCGCCGCCGCCGAAAAGCTCAGCCTGGCGCCGACCAAGCAAAAGGACGCCGGTCTTCTGAGCGCCGCCATGGTGCTGCGCGCCAATGTCGATGACATTCTCGCAGCCAATGCGAAGGACCTCGCTGCCGCCGAAGGAAGGGGGCTCTCCGGCGCCATGCTCGACCGCCTGATGCTCGACGAGAAGCGCATCGAAGCCATGGCCAAGGGGCTTGAGGACATCGCAGCGCTCCCCGATCCCGTGGGGTCGAAGATCGCTGAGTGGGACCGCCCGAACGGCCTTCACATCGAGCGCATCCGCGTGCCGCTCGGCGTCATCGGCATCATCTATGAGAGCCGCCCCAATGTGACCGCGGATGCAGGCGCGCTTTGTCTGAAGTCGGGCAACGCCGCAATCCTGCGCGGCGGCTCCGAGAGCAGCCATTCAAGCCGCATCATCCATGAATCGCTCGTCGAAGGCTTCATGGCCGCCAATCTGCCCGAGCATGCGATCCAGCTCGTTCCGACGACGGATCGCGCTGCGGTCGGCGAAATGCTTGCCGGCCTCGACGGCAATATCGACGTCATCGTGCCGCGCGGCGGCAAGAGCCTCGTCGGCCGCGTGCAGGCAGAAGCGCGCGTGCCCGTCTTCGCGCATCTTGAAGGCATCTGCCACGTCTATGTGGACAAGGACGCCGATCTCGAAATGGCGCGCAAGATCGTGATGAACGCGAAGCTGCGGCGCACCGGCGTCTGCGGCTCGGCGGAAACGCTGCTTGTCGATGAAGCCTGCGCGGCGACGCATCTTCCCGTTCTCGTCAAGGATCTGCTCGACGCGGGCTGCGAAGTGCGCGGCGACGAGTGCACCTGCGCGGTCGACGCCCGCGTGAAGCCCGCGACGGAAGCGGACTGGAGCACCGAATATCTCGATGCGATCATTTCCGTGCGCGTCGTCGGCGGCGTCGAGGAAGCGATGCGTCATATCGCGCGCTACGGCTCGCACCACACGGAGTCGATCATCACGGCGAACCAGAAGACCGCAGATCGTTTCCTCGCAGTGGTGGATAGCGCCATCGTGCTCCACAACGCCTCGACGCAATTCGCCGATGGCGGCGAGTTCGGCATGGGCGCGGAAATCGGCATCGCGACCGGCAAGTTCCATGCGCGCGGGCCCGTCGGCGTCGAACAGCTGACGAGCTTCAAATATGTGGTGCGCGGCAACGGCCAGATCAGGCCGTGAACGGACGCCGCCCATGAAACGCAACGAAGCGCTGGCACCGGGCATGACGGTCGGGCTGCTCGGCGGCTCGTTCAATCCCGCGCATGAAGGACATCTGCACCTCACGCGCATGTGCCTGAGGGCGCTGGCGCTCGACCGCATCTGGTGGCTCGTTTCGCCGCAGAATCCGCTGAAAAGCGCATCCGGCATGGCGCCCCTGGCGACGCGAATGAAAGATGCCGAGGAACTCGTCGCGCGATCGGGCGATCCGCGCATCGTTGTCACCAACATCGAGACGCGGCTGGGCACGCGCTTCACCATCGACACGATACGTGCTCTGAAGGCCCGTCACCCCGACATCCGCTTCGTCTGGCTGATGGGAGCGGACAACATGCTGCAACTGCCGCGCTGGGCGAAATGGCGCGACCTCACGCGGGAGATCGCCATGGCCATCTATCCAAGGCCCGGCTTCACGCTGAACGCGCGTCTCTCGCCCGCCGCCACGATGCTGAAGGGGGTGACGCTCGACCAGAGCGACGCGGCCCTTCTCGCGCACGCAGCCCCACCCGCCCTCGTCTTTCTCGAAGGACCGGAGCACCCCGCTTCTGCGACCTCTATACGGGCGGCGCGCGGAGAGTCATAAAGGCTTTCGATTCTATAGATAGATTGAACTCGGAGCGTCACGCCCCTAATCTTGGGGCAGCCGAATCCGCTTCGGCGGTCGGCTTCGATCCTCGAGACAGGACAGAAGGAGCCATTACCTGAGCAGCCCCAAGAAGGACCCAAAGGTCCAGCGCAAGCCCGCAAGCGCGTCGAAGGCAGCCGCCAAGACCGCAAAGCGGCCCGCAACCAAGACGGCAGCGACGGCAAAGAAAACCGCTTCGGCACCGAAGAAGGACGCAGCCTCGAAGAAGGCCGCTGCTCCGAAGAAGGCAGCGGCGCCGAAGGCAAAAGCCGCAGAAAAAGCTCCGGCCAAAAAGCCCGCCGCCAAAAAGACAGCAGCCCCGAAAACGGCGGCCCCGAAAGCGGCGGCCCCGAAAGCGGCAGCCCCGAAAGCGGCAGCAAAGAAGCCCGCCGCGAA
>DAIEIL010000103.1 GCA_027352645.1 Rhodobiaceae bacterium
GGCGAACCCGATGCAGCATCAGGATTGCGCCCACGCCTGCGAGAGATTTCGGCGCAAGCCTGTGCGCCCCGCTCGCATGGAGCGCGAGCAGCGCCGTCTTCACCCAGGAACCGGGCGAGGCGATGGGAGAGCGCTGGACAGGGGCGTTCATGGTCGATCTGGCTCGTCTCGGTAAACGCCGGAGTTTAGCACGGGCTTTGCAGCCGTAATGACGAGGCGAGAATGCGCGTCCGGAATTGAGAAAAGATTGACGCAATCCGGCGCAGTCGAGCCCTCGGGATGGAGAAACGTCCCGACTTGATCCATTGGCATGGCGAGGCCCCCATGACGCCCTCGATTAAGAAGACTGAAACAGCAATGGCGCGGGCTGGTGTTAACCACCATCGCCTCGCGGCCGCGCCCGTGCAGCAGGGCTCCGGACGGGTCATCAATGGCCCCTGGGGAGCCAAGCCCGAGATCGTGCTTTCCGTCCATCGGGGCTTCGATGAGCTTCGGGGGCTCTGGACCTCGCTGGAGCGTGGAGCCGATTGCACGGCTTTCCAGACCTATGGCTGGCTCTCGACCTGGTTCAGGCATATCGGCGAGCGTTCAGGCGTGGAGCCGGCGATTGTCGTCGGGCGCGAGACCGAGGGCGAGGGCAAAGCGCTGTTCATCATGCCGCTCGGATTGAAGCGCGGGCTCGTCGGCACGCGGCTCGTGTGGCTCGGCGGGTGTGTGTGCGACTATCCGGGCCCCGTGCTGGCCGGAGATTTCGCGCGTCATGTGCGCCGCGACCAGTTCAAGGCGCTGTGGAAAGAGATCCGGGCGGCGTTGCCGCATCACGACATCGTCGAGCTCGACCGGTTGCCCGAAACAATCGGCAGGCAGAGCAATCCCTTCCTTGCGCTCGGTCATTTGCAGGCCCATGCGTCGAACGCGCATATGACCCGGCTCGCGCCGACATGGGGCGAATATTACGGCGCAAAGCGCTCGTCGGGCAGCAAGAAGCGCGACAAGCAGAAGCGCCGCAAGCTCGAAGAGTTCGGCGCCGTCGAACTGGTCACGCCTCGGTCACATGAGGAAATCGCCCGCACCGTCGATGCGTTGATCGCGCAAAAAGCTGCGACCTTCGCGCGCATGGGCGTGGCCAATCCCTTCGAGCAGCCGGGCGTTCGCGATTTCTACATGGATATGGCCGCAAATGAGCCGGAGCTCGTTCATGTCTGCCGCCTTGATGTCGGCGGCAAGATCGCCGCGGCGAACTGGGGTGTCAGCTTCGACGGCCGCTATCACTATGTGCTCGCAAGCTATGCCGAGCATGAAGATTTTGCACGGCGCGGCCCCGGCATGATCCAGCTCATGGAGCTGATGCGCCATGCGACCGAGACGGGCCACACGGAGTTCGATTTCACCATCGGCGACGAGGCCTACAAGGCCGATTGGTGCGAGGTGGAAATCCGCCTGTTCGATCACCTTGAAGCGGTGACGGCGCGCGGCTGGATGTCGCTGCTGCCGACGCTCCTTTATCGCCGGGCTAAACGCTTCATCAAGCAGACGCCGCTACTTTGGAACGCATTCACCCGCCTCCGTGCCGCTACGGGCGCTTTGCAGCGCCCGGGCGTTGCTCAGGCCTGATGCTTCACGAAGGATGATGGCCTCAATGGACGCCTCCGCGCTTCCACAACCGTTGAGACGGATCGGCGAAACGATCGCGGCGCGGCTTGCCGACGGTCATCTTGCCGAGGTCGTGCGCGGCGCAGGGCTCGTCATGGCGATCCGCATCGCGGGCGCGGCCATCGCGCTTCTGAGTCAGGTGCTGCTCGCGCGCTGGATGGGTGCGTTTGAATACGGCATCTACGCCTATGTCTGGGTCTGGGTGATCATTCTCGGCATTCTGGCGCCCATGGGCTTCGGCACTTCGACGCTGCGCTTCGTGCCCGACTACCGGGTCAACGGGAAGTGGCGGCGGCTCGCAGGCATTCTCGAGGCATCGTGGCGCATCGTGCTGGCGCTTGGCGTCGCCTTCATGGCCGTGGGGATTCTCGCGGTGCTCGCGCTCCGCAATGAACTTCAGCCCTATTACGTGTTGCCGTTGATGCTCGCCATGCTCTGCGTGCCGGGCTTCGCGCTTGGCGACACGCTGGAAGGCACGGCCCGCGCATTCGGCTGGGTCGGCCTTGCCTATCTGCCGACCTATATCATTCGTCCGCTCGGCATCGTGCTTGTCGGCGGGCTCGTCTATTTCTCTTCAGGGCAATTGACTGGCGTCGCCGCGGTCGCCGGCGCCCTTGCCGCCACGGTGCTGACACTGGCGGGCCAGAGGCTTCTGCTTTCAAGGCGCATCGCCAGCGCGACTCCAAGGGTGAAGCCAGTCCACCACACGAAATACTGGATCGGCGCCTCCCTGCCGATGGTGCTTTCGGAAGGGCTCTATCTCGTTCTTCTCAATACAGACATCGTTCTGCTCGGCTATTTCGTCAATCCGCAGGAAGTCGGCATCTATTTCGCCGCGACGCGGATCGTGAACCTCATCGTCTTCATGTATTTCGCCGTGGCAGCGCGCGCCGTACCGAAATTTGCGGAGCTTCATGCGGCGCATGACCGGGCCGGGTTGCAAGCCTTCGTTCACAACATCATTCAATGGATATTCTGGCCGACGCTTGCCGCCGCAGCGATCATCCTTCTCGGCGGGCGCTTCGCGCTCGGACTCTTCGGTCAGGATTTCGGCGCGG
>DAIEIL010000109.1 GCA_027352645.1 Rhodobiaceae bacterium
GACTTCAAGGAGGAATGCGAGACCGACCTGTTCGGCGAGCAGGTGGTGCTCTGCGGCGGATTGGTGGAACTCATCCGCGCCGGCTTCGAGACACTGGTGGAAGCCGGATACGCGCCAGAAATGGCCTATTTCGAGTGCCTGCACGAAGTGAAGCTCATCGTCGACCTCATCTATGAGGGCGGCATTGCCAACATGAACTACTCGGTCTCGAACACCGCCGAATATGGCGAGTACGTCACGGGCCCGCGCATCATCACCGCCGAAACCAAGGCCGAGATGAAGCGCGTTCTCACCGACATCCAGACCGGCAAGTTCACGCGCGACTGGATGCTCGAGAACAAGGTCAACCAGACCAGCTTCAAGGCCATCCGCGCCCGCAACGCCGCCCATCCGATCGAGGAAGTCGGCCAGCGTCTGCGCGCCATGATGCCGTGGATTGCCGCCAACAAGCTCGTAGACAAGGACAAGAACTGACGCGATCTCGCGAACAGCCCTAGTCGCTACAGGGGGCCCTCCGCGGAGATCGCGGAGGGCCCTTTCTCTTTGGGGCGACGATGAATTGATGAATGTCATCCGGGCTTCATGCGGGGATGACAGTTAGACTTGAACAGTCGAGGTTGAAGGAGAGCGACATGCCCCCATCGTCTCAGCGTCACGGCGCCGACATCGCCTTTCTGCATACGGCGGCGATCCATATCGACACTTTCGACGTGCTGGGCCACGAGATCGCGCCGGAGTTGAAGCTCACCCATGTCGTGCGCGAGGATCTGCTCGCCGCCGCCGAGAAGGTGGGATACGTGACGCCCGCCCTCGCTCTCAAGACGCGCGAAGCCCTGCTGGCACTGGCCGATGGCGGCGCGCGCGTTGTCGTCTGCACCTGCTCGACGCTGGGCGCGGTCGCCGAAGCCACGAATGAAGAGGCCGTTGTGCCGATCCTCAGGATCGACCGACCCATGGCCGACCTCGCAGTTCTGCAAGGTCACAGCATCGGCATCGCCGCTTGTGTGCCCGCGACCGTGCCGAATACCGAGGCGCTGATCGCCGAATCGGCCCGCGCCGTCGCCCGGGATTTCGAGCTCGAAACCTTCCTGTTCGACGATATCTGGACCGCGTTCCGGGAGGGGAGGCTGGACGATTATTATCAGGGAATCGCCACCCGTATCGCCGATGTGGCCCGGCGCGTCGACGTTCTGGTCCTGGCGCAGGCCTCGATGGCCCCTGCGGCGGCGCTTTGCCATAACCTGCCGGTTCCGGTCCTTTCGAGCCCCCGGATCGGCTTCGAGGCGGCAGCCCGCCTTGCGCGCCGGGGAGACACAATGCGGCGAAATGCGCGTTGACATGAGTTGAGAATGATTATCAGATGCCGCCAGTTTACTTCGCTCAAACTGCGGACTGACATGATGATGCGCAAGTTCCTGCCGGCGGCGGTCGTGATCCTCGCGATGGGCTTCGCCGCCCCGGCTTTTGCCGAAGACCCGGTGATGGTCGAAATCTCGATCAAGGATCACAAATTCGACCCTGCGGTCGTCGATGTGCCGGCGGGCAAGGAAATCAAGCTCATCGTCAAGAATCTCGACGCGACGCCGGAGGAATTCGAATCCACCGAGCTCAACCGCGAAAAGATCATCGGCGGCGGCAGGCAGGGCATCTTCTATCTCGATCCGCTGAAGGCCGGGACCTATCCCTTTTTCGGCGAGTTCAATCAGGCGACAGCGCAAGGCAAGCTGATCGCCAAGTAATCGTTAAGGTAGCTCGCCATGCTCGCGACCCTCATCATCGTCTTTCGTGAAGTCATCGAGGCGGCGCTCGTCCTCAGCATCGTCGCGGCTGCGACGAAAGGCGTGGCGGGCCGTCACAAGTGGCTCGTGCTCGGCGTGCTGGGCGGTATTGCGGGCGCGGCTCTCGTCGCGATCTTCGCAGGCGCGATCTCGGATTCGCTGGAAGGCGCGGGGCAGGAAGTCTTCAACGCCAGCGTGCTCTTTGTCGCCGTCATCATGCTTGCCTGGCACAATGTCTGGATGAGCAGTCATGGCCGTGAGCTTGCCGCGGAGATGAAGGCGGTCGGTCACGACGTGTCGGTGGGTACGCGCCCGCTTTATGCGGTGGCCATCGTTGTCGGCATGGCGATCCTGCGCGAGGGTTCGGAAGTCGTGCTTTTCCTTTATGGCATCGCGAGCGGCGGCGTCGGCGCATCGGGCCTGCTGCTCGGCGGCGTGATCGGCGTTGCGGCGGGCGCGGCGCTGGGCTTTGCGCTTTATTTCGGCCTGCTCAATCTTTCGACGCGCCACCTCTTCTCGGTGACGAGCTGGCTCATCCTGCTGCTCGCGGCGGGCATGGCGGCGCAGGGCGCGAATTTCCTCACCCAGGCCGATATTCTTCCCTCGCTCGGCCGCGCGGTCTGGGACACGTCATGGCTGCTGACCGAGAGCAGTCTCGTGGGGCAGCTGCTCCACACGCTGATCGGCTATACGGCGCGGCCCTCGGGCATTCAGATCGCCTTCTATGTCGGGACGATCGTCCTCATCGGCGGCGCGATGAAACTCTATGGCGATGCGCGCGCGCAGCCGAAGCCCGGCAATCATGCGCCGCGCCCCATCGCCTGAAAGCTCAGTAAAACCAGGAATTGACGCCTGAGCGGTCGAAGGGCTGCCAGGCTCCTTCCGGTAGCGCCAGTCGGTCCGCAATCGCCCAGAGCACCAGCGGGTTGACGCTCATACCCATGTGGCTGGCCTGAACCTCGATATTGTCCGTTTGCGGACCTTCTTCTTCGCGGCATGCCTCCCAGGGCACGACGCCATCTGTCTTTGAGTAGATGGCGGTGCAGGGCACGGGCGGCGCGACACGCAGGCGCTTGGCCAGTTCCGGGTCGTAGCTTCCATCCATCCTGTAGCCGGCGGCGAAGGGGCTTCCCAGCGTGATGATCTGGCGCACCAGCGATGGCTGCTCGCGGGCAAGTTCGCGCGCATAAATGCCGCCAAGCGACCAGCCGATGATGCTGACGCGGCGCTGGTAGCGGTCCGACAATTCCTTGAAGCGGTCGCGCACGCCCTGGCGGATCTTCTCGCTCGGGCCCCAGTTCATGCCGAGCTTCCAGGGATGAACCTGATAGCCCAGCAACTGGAGATAGCGGCGCAGCACCACGGTCGAACCATCGGAGGTGAGCATGCCCGGCAGAACGAGAACCGGATGTCCGTCGCCGCGCGGCGCATGCATCAGCGCAGGCAAAGCGGGCACCATGGAGCCCAATTCGAGAAAGACGCGGAGCTCTCCGAGCCGGGAAAAGAGGCTCGGCTCTTCAGGCGCGGAAAATGGCATGAAAACTCCGGGGTGACGCAGAGACGGAGGGCATGTTAGCGCGTCCGTCGCCGACGGTCACTCGATGATGGCGGGCGCCTAATGATGCCCGTCATGCCCGCTATCGGTGCATTCGCCGCGCTCCAGCTGCACGGTCGCATGGCTGATGCCGAATTCGGAGCTGAGCCGCGCCTTGATGCCGGAAAGCGCCGTATTGTTGTCCACGCCATCCGCGAGGTGCGCATGGAGGGTTACGAGCGATTGGCCTTGAGTTAGCGACCAGGCATGGACGTGGTGCACATCGTCGACGCCCTCGACGTTCTTCATGAGGTCGGCCGCGATCTCGTCGGGATCGAGATGATGCGGCGTTCCCTCCATCAGGATATGCGCCGAATCCCGCGTCACCTTCCATGCGCTGCGAAGGATGAGCACCGCGACGAGCACGGAGAGCATGGGGTCCACGGGCATGAAGCCGGTGAAGAGAATGACGATGGCGGCAATGATCGCGGCGATGGAGCCAAGAAGGTCGCCGAGCACATGAAGCGCGGCGCCTTTGAGGTTGATGCTGTCGCCCGCGCCGTGAAGCATCAGGAAGGACAGGATGTTGACGATGAGGCCGCCAATGGCGACCACAAGCATGGGTCCGCCGAGAACTTCGGACGGCTGCATGAGGCGCATGGCAGCCTCGACGATGATCCATGCGGAAAGCGCCAGCATGACCACGCCGTTGAGGAAGGCGGCGAGGATTTCCGCGCGGTGCCAGCCATAGCTGCGCGCATCGTCCGCCGGCCGCCGCGCGAGGCGCACGGCGATCCATGCAAGCGCCAGAGCGCCTGTGTCGGTGAGCATGTGGCCTGCATCGGCGATAAGGGCGAGCGAGCCCGAGATGAAGCCGCCCGCCGCCTCGACAATCATGAAGCCGCCGGTGAGCCATAGCGCGACGAGCACGCGGCGTTCATTGCCCGCGCCGTGTTCGTAGGCTTGTTCATGGTCATGATCGTGATGATGCGCGGCGGACATTATTCGGGCTCCTCGTTCACATGGGCGACCATGTCGGCGATGACGTGGCGCACATGGGCATCGTGAATGCGATAGAAAATCTGCTTGCCGCGCCGTTCCGCCGTGACGAGGCGCGCAGCGCGCAGAAGTCTCAGATGGTGGCTGACGAGGGAAGGGGAGAGGCCGAGCTTTTCGGCCATGTGCCCGACCGATTGCGGTCCCTCCAGCGTCTCCACGACGATCCTGAGTCTGCTCGGATCGCCAAGCAGGCGGAACATCTCGGCAAGCTCTGTCGCCTTGTCGTCGGAAAGCGAAAGCTCGGCTGTCGTCAGGCTGTGCGGGTGCATATCAACCACATATGAACAGGTGTTCACATGTAGCATCTGGGTGGCGGCGGATCAAGTCGAGTCGTATGGCCGCGCGCCTTGTGCTACATCGCCGCCATTCGTCTTCAAGCCTCATCGGGGGACCATCCATGCGTATCGGCACACCGCTCACCAAAGGCGCGACGCGGGTCATGCTTCTGGGCTCCGGCGAGCTTGGCAAGGAGGTGGCGATCGAGCTTCAGCGTTACGGCGCGGAGGTGATCGCCGTCGACCGCTACGAGAACGCCCCCGCACAGCAGGTCGCGCACCGCTCCTATGTGATCGCGATGACCGATGCGGCTGCCTTGCGCGCGCTGGTCGAGAAGGAGCGCCCGCATCTCATCGTTCCCGAGATCGAGGCCATCGCCATCGACGAACTGGCGAGGATCGAGGCGGAAGGACTGGCGGAAGTGATTCCCACCGCGCGGGCGGCCCAGCTCACCATGAACCGCGAAGGCATTCGCCGCCTCGCCGCCGAAGAGCTTGGACTGCCGACCTCGCCCTATGCCTTCGCCGCCAGTGTCGAGGAGTTGAAGGCCGGAGCAGCGAAAGTCGGCTTTCCCTGCTTCGTGAAGCCGGTCATGTCGTCATCCGGCAAGGGGCAGAGTTATGTCGAGAATGCCGAGGGCGTTCAGGCGGCCTGGGATTATGCGATGGCAGGGGGGCGCGTCGAGCGCCAGCTCGTCATCGTCGAGGGGCGCATCGACTTCGACTACGAGATCACGCAGCTCACCGTTCGCGCGCGCGGCGCTTCCGGCGAGATCGAAACGCATTTCTGCGATCCGGTCGGCCATGTGCAGGTGAAGGGCGATTATGTCGAAAGCTGGCAACCGCAGGCCATGAGCCCGAAGGCACTCGCCCGCGCCCGCGAAATCGCCGGGAAGGTGACGCAGGCGCTGGGTGGGCGCGGCATTTTTGGCGTCGAGCTTTTCGTGAAGGGTGACGATGTCTGGTTCTCGGAAGTGAGCCCGCGCCCGCACGATACGGGCCTCGTCACGCTGGTCAGCCAGTATCAGAGCGAATTTGCGCTTCATGCGCGGGCGATCCTCGGTCTGCCGGTTTCGACAGTGTTTCTCTCGCCGGGCGCCTCTGCCGTCATTTATGGCGGAATGGACGAGCAGGGCATCGCCTTTGAGGGGCTCGATCGGGCGCTCGGCGTGCCGGATACCGAGGTTCGGCTGTTCGGCAAGCCGGAGTCCTTCCTGCGCCGCCGCATGGGCGTGGCGCTGGCGCGGGGCGCGGATACCGCCGAGGCGCGGGCGCGCGCGAAGGAAGCGGCCTCGCGGGTGAAGCCCATCAAGGGCTGATGGTCCCTGAATCTTGCAAATTCGCAGCATAATTTTTGTCATGCTGCATTTATTCCATGTTCAAAGCCCGGTACTCTCATCCAGGCAAGGGCGTTTTGCGCCAAAGCAGGTAGGACGAGCATGGATTGGGACGATCTCCGCTACTTCCTGGCGGTCGCGGGCGCGGGCAGTCTCTCCGGCGCCGCGCAGCAGCTTGGCGTCAATACGACCACCGTTCTCCGCCGCGTCGCCTCGCTCGAGGATGACCTCGGCGCCCGCCTCTTCGAGCGCGAGCGCACCGGCTACCGGCTGACGGTCGCAGGCGAGAAGCTGGTGGAGGCGCTGGAGCCCGTGGACAGGCGGCTGTCGGCCTTGCCGAGGGACTTCGCGGCTTCGGGCTCCGGCAGCGAGGGCGCAGTGCGCCTTGCGGCCAGCGAAGTGCTCGCGGCGGCCCTCATCGCACCGGAATTGCCGGCCTTCAGGGTCGCTCATCCGGGTCTCGAACTTGAGCTGGTGGATGATCCAAGGGGTGCAAGTCTCGGCAGCGCCCCACGTATCGGCAATCCGCTGCGCGATGTGGATGTGGCGCTCAGGGCCGCCCGGCCCACGCAGGGCGACATGCTTATGCGAAAAGTCGGGGACATGGCTTATGGGCTCTATGCCTCGACCGCTTACCTTGCGGAAAGGGGCAGGCCGGAGCAGATGTCGGACCTTGCCGGGCACGACATCATCGGATTTCCGCGCGGAGAGACGCCATTGGGTCCAGTTTGGTTGATGTCGCGCGCCGAGAAATCTTCCAGTGTTACATTCCGTTCGTCGAGCGCCGCCGCGCGCGCGGAGGCGGTTCGTCGAAATCTCGGTCTCACGGCCTTGCCATGCCTCATCGCCGACAAGGATGCGACGCTCAACCGGGTGTTCGGACCGGATCTTCTGGGCGCTCTCGAATTATGGCTCATGGCGCGCAACGATCTCGCCCAGCTCGCTCATGTCAGGGCGGTTATGGAGTTCCTTGTCGAGGCGGTGAAACGCCATCGTGCGCCGCTCGAAGGGCGTTCGCACGAGATCACCGAGCTCGCTCTCAAACCCTTGAAAAGCCCCTAAAATAAGGTCTTTTCCGTTGCGCCTGCATCGCCTTTCGGCGTACAAACCTGAGGCTGTCGCGCACGTCTGAGGTGGAATCGCCGCGCTCGACGATTCGCTGCGATGGCCAAAAACGCTGACAGGAAGCGATGTGCTTTCGCGGGGTGGGCGGTGGTCCGGCCGGCACCAGCAAACAAGTGACGAGGCGGGTAAAAAAGAATGACCCGAAAGGCGGGCGAGGGCAGGAAATCGGGAGTGGACGGTATCGACTCTCGAATCCGCGCGCCGCAACCCTCCTGCAAGGCTCCCCGGCTTGTTCGCATACGGATGAATAATGGGGACGTGCTTCCCGGGTTTTTACGATAGCCTTGCCGTCCGGCTTCCGGCGCGGCTATGGCTGGCGGCTTGTTAACTAAATAGCCACCGCGATTGAAGACACTTTCAACCGTCGACGGATCTCACGACTGCGAACTCCGCCGACATACCGTTAAAGGATAAAGATAGACATGCTTTCCGGTCTGCTCGGCATGTTCTCCGCTGATATGGCAATCGACCTCGGCACGGCGAACACCCTCGTCTATGTCAAGGGTCGGGGCATCGTGCTCAACGAACCCTCGGTCGTGGCCATCATCGAGAAGGGTGGAAAGAAGCAGGTGCTTGCCGTCGGCGAGGAGGCCAAGCAGATGCTCGGCCGCACCCCCGGCAACATTCAGGCGATCCGTCCGATGCGCGACGGCGTCATCGCCGACTTCGAAGTCGCGGAAGAGATGATCAAGCATTTCATCCGCAAGGTTCACAATCGGCGCTCCTTCGCCAATCCGCAGATCATCGTCTGCGTGCCGTCGGGTTCGACGGCGGTCGAGCGTCGCGCCATTCAGGAATCGGCGCTCTCCGCTGGCGCCCGCCGCGTCTATCTGATCGAGGAGCCGATGGCGGCCGCGATCGGCGCAGGCCTTCCCGTGACGGAGCCGACGGGCTCCATGGTCGTCGATATCGGCGGCGGCACGACGGAAGTTGCCGTGCTCTCGCTGGGCGGCATCGTCTATGCGCGCTCCGTGCGTGTGGGCGGCGACAAGATGGACGAGGCGATCATCGCCTATATCCGCCGTCACCATAACCTGCTCGTGGGCGAGGCTTCCGCCGAACGCATCAAGAAGGAAGTCGGCTCCGCCGCCATTCCGGCCGATGGCGACGGCATGACCATCGAGATCAAGGGCCGCGACCTGATGAACGGCGTTCCGAAGGAAATCCGCATCGGCCAGCGCCAGATCGCGGAAAGCCTTGCCGAACCCGTCGGTGCCATAGTCGAGGCGGTCAAGGTTGCCCTCGAAGCGACGCCGCCGGAACTTGCCGCCGACATCGTGGACAAGGGCATCGTGCTCACGGGCGGCGGCGCGCTGCTCGCCAATCTCGATCAGGTGCTGCGCGACGAAACGGGCCTGCCCGTTTCTATCGCCGACGACGCACTTTCCTGCGTGGCGCTTGGCACGGGCAAGGCGCTTGAGCACATCAAGACGATGAAGCACGTTCTTTCATCGGTCTACTGAGTTCAGACGAAAGTTCCGCGTGGGCGGGCTGAAGGGGCAGCGGAAGCACGAACTTGGCGATAGATCCTAACCGGTAAGCAGTCCCGATCCGCGAAATATCCAACAGGATTTCGCTCGTCTTCATGCTGACGCTGGCAGCTGCCCTGCTGCTGCTCGGTCGGGCGGAGACTTATGTCTTCGACGAGGCGCGCCAGATCGTCACCGACATGACGGCGCCGCTTCTCGAAATCGCCTCGCGACCTGTCGCCGCCGCGCGCCGCGTCGTCGAACTCACCGACGAATACGCCTATGTCTTCGACGAGAACGAGCGGCTGCGCGCCGAAAATGCGCGGCTGCTTGCCTGGAAGGAGGCTGCGCTGAAGCTCGAGTCGAAGCTCGCGCGTTACGAGGCGCTGCTCAACGTCCAGATCGATCCCGCGATCAAATATGTGAGCGGCCGCGTCGTCAGCGACAATGGCGGTCCCTTCGTCGATACGGTCATCGTGAATGCGGGCCGGGCGGCCGGTGCGAAGAGCGGAGACGGCGTCATCGACACGGACGGCCTCGTCGGCCGGATCGTCGCGACGGGCGAGAAGGCGAGCCGCATTCTGCTGCTTACCGATCTCAACAGCCGCATTCCGGTCGTCGTCGAGCCTGCGCATTACAAGGCTGTGCTTGCGGGCGACAACACGGACTGGCCGAAGCTCGAATACCTGACTTCCCTGAGCAGCGTATCGCCCGGCGATCGCGTCGTGACTTCGGGCGATGGCGGGCTGCTCCCGCCGGGAATACCGGTCGGTCTCGTCATCCAGACCAGCGACGGCTTCCTGCGCGTACAGACTTTCGCCGACCGTGACCGGCTCGATTTCGTTCGCATCCTCAAATATGAGTTCCCGACCCAGATCGACAGGCAGGACCCGCCTGCGGCGTTGCTCGGGCCGCCGGTCGAGCCCAAGCCTGTTGAGCGTGTAAAGCCGGCCGCCACCATTCCCGGTGCGCCCAAGCCTGCGACGCCAGCCCTTGCCGACACGGCGCCCGCGCCCGCGAAGCCCGCCAAACCTGCTGCGCGTGTCGCGAAAAAGCCCGAAACGCAGCCCGCGCCGCAGCCGCAGGTGCTTCCGCCCGATTCAGCGCCCTCCGCCGCGACGATGCAGCCCGTGCCCGACGCGGAGGAGCAGGTGCCGCCGCCGGAAGAAGATGTGGTGCCCGGCACGCAAGACACGCCGGGGACCGAGTGATGGCCAAGCTCGAATCCTATACGCCGACACCGGGGGCCCGCGCGGGTCGCATCGTCCTGACGGTGCTGCCCTTCGTCATGGGGCTCGTCTGCGTGCTGCTGTCTTTCGTCCCCGTCGGCCGTATCTTCGGCACTGCGGTCATGCCCGCCTTCGGCTTGATGGCGATTTATTACTGGGCGGTCGTGCGGCCTGAAATGTTCCCGGTCTATGCGGCCTTCCTGGTCGGCCTGCTGTCCGATCTTCTGTCGGGCGGGCCCATCGGGCTCTGGGCGTTCGCTTATGTGCTGACCTATATCATCGTGCTGACGCAGCGCTTTCTCGGCATGAACGCGCCATTCTCGGTTTTCTGGTTCGGCTTTCTGCTGGCGGCGATTTTCGCCGGTTTCATCGGCTGGGGCGCGGCATCGCTTTTCTATGGCGCCTTTCTTCCGATCGGCCCGATCGCCTGGCATCTTTTCGTGACGGTCGCGCTGTTTCCGCTTTTTGCTTGGATCTTCGGGCGCATCGAGCGCCGCATCCTTCCGTCGGGCTAGGGGGAAATCGGGACGAGACATGCAGATCGACGGCAGAGACAGTTCCCGCTATCAGGCCTTCACCCGGCGCACGCTGGTGCTTGGCGGAGCGCAGGCGGCTGCCTTCGTCGTTCTGGCAGGGCGGATGTATTATCTGCAGATTCTCAAGTCTGACGAATACCAGATGCTGGCGGAAGAAAACCGCATCAACGTTCGTCTTCTCGCGCCGCTGCGTGGTCGCATCGTCGACCGCTATGGCAGTGTGCTTGCTTCCAACCGGCAGAATTATCGCGCCGTGCTCGTCGCCGAGCAGACGCCGAATATCGGCGAGACCCTGGACAGGCTTTCGCGCATCGTCGCGATCACGCCTTTCGACCGCAAGAAGATCATGCGGGATATCGACCGCTCGCCGCGCTTCATGCCGGTGACGGTCGCCGAAGACCTGACCTGGGAACAATTCGCTCAGGTCAATATCAACGAGCCGGACCTTGCCGGTGTTCAGCCCGATGTCGGCGAGACGCGATACTATCCTTATGCGATGGAACTTGCCCATGTCGTCGGCTATGTGGGCCCCGTTTCCGACAAGGAGATGGAAGATGCCGACGACGAGCAGCCCTTGCTGAAGCTGCCCGGCTTCCGCATCGGCAAGAGCGGCATCGAAAAGACATTCGATCAGGATCTGCGCGGCATAGCCGGCGCGACCCATGTCGAGGTCAATGCCTATGGCCGCGTCATTCGCGAACTCTCGAAGGATCAGGGAAAGCCCGGCGCGGAAATCGTGCTGACGCTGGACATGGAAATCCAGAAGTTTGCCTGCGAGCGCCTCAAGGAGGAATCCGCCAGTGCCGTCGTCATGGACATCCATAGCGGCGACATACTTTCCTTCGTCTCGACACCGGCCTTCGATCCGAATGAATTCAATATGGGGCTCAGTCAGGACCAGTGGAAAATGCTGGTCGACAACCCCTACAAGCCGCTGACCAACAAGGCGATTGCGGGTCTCTATCCGCCGGGCTCCACCTTCAAGACGATGACGGCGATTGCCGCGCTCGAAGCGGGCGTCGACCCAAACCACACTGTCGGCTGCAACGGCAAATATGCGCTGGGCAACCACCTCTTCCATTGCTGGAAGAAGGAGGGGCACGGCGCGATGAACATGCATGACGGGCTCAAGCATTCCTGCGACGTCTATTTCTACGATCTGGCCAAGCGCATCGGCATCGACGCCATCGAGAAGGTGGCGAAGCGCTTCGGGCTCGGCGAGACCTACGATCTCGAAATTCCCGGCGAGAAGAAAGGCATCGTCCCGAGCCGCGACTGGAAGCGCGCGACGACCGGCGTGAGCTGGCAGCAAGGCGAAACGCTCATCACCGGCATCGGGCAGGGCTTTCTGCTGACGTCGCCGCTGCAGCTCGCGGTCATGGCGTCTCGTCTGGCCAATGGCGGCTATGCGGTGAAGCCGCACCTGACGCGGGCCGTCGGCGGGCAATTGCTGCCCAAGCCGGAGGCGCCCAGGATGGATGTCGATCCCGAGCACCTGAAGATCGTGCAAGGTGGCATGAACGGCGTGTCGAATGAGCCGGGCGGCACTGCCTATCGCGCGCGTATCACCGAAGTCGGCATGGAACTCGCGGGCAAGACGGGCTCGGCGCAGGTGCGCCGCATCAGCATGGCCGAGCGCGACTCCGGCGTCCGCAAGAACGATACGCTGGAATGGCGTCTGCGCGACCACGCGCTTTTCATCTGTTTCGCGCCTGTTGCAGACCCGAAATATGCGATGGCGCTTGTGATCGAGCATGGCGGTTCGGGCTCGGGCGCGGCAGCGCCCGCTGCGCGCGACATCATGCTCGAAGTGCAGAAACGAAATCTTGCGCGGCCGCAGGCTTATATGCCGCGCGGCGATGTGAAGGAGGCGTGATGCTGGACCTGCGCCGCTTTACCGGCCGCGAAATGCGCATCAGCGACAAGTTGATGGAATTCAACTGGGGCTTTCTGCTGCTGCTCGCCGTCATATCCTCGATGGGCTTCGCCATGCTCTATTCTGTGGCGGATGGCAGCTTTTCGCCCTGGGCCTTGAAGCAGATGATCCGCTTCGTCCTGGGCGCCGGCATCATGGTCGTTGTCGCGCTGGTCGATCTCAGGCTCTGGATGCGGATTTCCTATCCCCTTTATGCGATAGCGCTGGTGCTGGTCACCGCGGTCGACATTGTGGGCTTCAAGGGCATGGGCGCGCAGCGCTGGCTCAATCTCGGCATCATTCAGCTGCAGCCCTCGGAAATCATGAAGGTCGCCATTCTTCTGGCGCTTGCCCGCTATTTCCATGGCTTGACGCTCGAAGAGGTGTCGCGCGTCAAGAATCTCATCATTCCCTTGCTCATCGTCGTTGTGCCCGTGGGGCTTGTGGTGAAGCAGCCGGATCTGGGCACGGCGATTCTGCTCACCGTATCCGGCGGCGTTCTCTTCTTCGCGGCGGGCCTCGCCTGGCGTTATTTCATTTTGGGCGGCCTTGCGATTCTCGCGGCCATCCCCGTCATCTGGGAAAGGCTGCACGACTATCAGCGCAATCGCGTTTTCACTTTTCTCGATCCTGAACGCGATCCGCTGGGCGCGGGCTATCACATTCTGCAATCGAAGATCGCGCTCGGTTCAGGCGGCGTCTTCGGCAAGGGCTTCATGGCGGGTACGCAGGCGCATCTGAACTTCCTGCCGGAAAAGCAGACCGACTTCATTTTCACCATGCTTTGCGAAGAGCTGGGCTTTGTCGGCGGGTTGACGCTGCTCGCCTTCTATTCGGTGGTGCTGATCTATTCCTTCAGCGTCGCCGTGCAATGCCGCAACCAGTTCGGCAGGCTGCTGGCGCTGGGCGTATCGGTTTCCTTCTTCTTCTATGTCTTCATCAACTCGGCAATGGTCATGGGGCTCCTGCCGGTGGTTGGCGTACCGCTGCCGCTGGTTTCCTATGGCGGCACAGCCATGCTGTCGCTGATGTTCGCCTTCGGCCTGCTGATGAGCGTCTATATCCACCGGAACCTCGAAATCGCCCGTGGCAACAACGCTTTCTGGTGAGCCAGCCTCCCTTTTCGGCCTGATCGGAAAGGAGCGGGGCGCCGCCAAAAATAGTTCATGAAGGTTGCTGGACAGACCCTCCGAGCTTTGCTATTAGCAGCGCTCTCAGACGGATTTGGTGGTCCCTGAGACCCGCGGCCGAAACTGCAATGCAGGTCAGGCCCTCGGCGGGCGCATAGCTCAGTTGGTAGAGCAGCTGACTCTTAATCAGCGGGTCCGTGGTTCGAGCCCACGTGCGCCCACCAATTTTACCGGAGGCGGAAGCTGCCTCGTTGCTCATCTCCCCGCTGCGACATTTCGACTGGCGACCTTGCGTCCGCGCAGGATTTTGCGCGTGCGAGCGTATGACTATTCGTCAGTAGCAATCGTGATGCCGGTAGGGTGGGGCTTCCACCCGTTTAGAAGGAGCGCAGCAGGACATGAGCAACGCCACAACCAGACGCGATCGTATTTTCGGTATCGTGCCGCGCAATTGGGCGACGCCGTTGACGGCCTCCGTCTTTGCCGTGATCGGCGTGTCGGGCCTTATGCTCTTTTTCGGCCTCTTCGAGGATAGCGTTAAGGAGATGCACGAATGGATCGGGCTCGCCTTCGTCGCCGTCGTGATTCTTCATCTCGCGAAAAACTGGATGCCCCTTCAGGTTATGCTGAAGCAGAAGGCCACCAAGGCATCCGCCCTTGCGGTCGCGCTTGTCGCCGCCGTCTTCATCGGTGGCGCGCTGATGGGTGGGGAGGAGGAGAATCCGCTGCGCGTCATGGCGCGCGCCGTTGAAACCGCGCCCCTCGAAGCCTCGGCGGCGGTGCTCGGCATTTCACGGGATGAGGTCTTCGCGCGGCTGCGCAAGGCCGGTATCGAGCCGGTCGCCGATGCGCGTTCGCTCGCTGAAATCATCAAAAAAAGCGGCGTGGATTCGCGCCGCGTCATCGGTGCGGTGGTAGCCCCCGCACAGGAATGAAGCATCGTCGGCCGTCCTTCTGCGGATTCGCGTGAGAGCTGTTTTTCAATCTGGGACGGTTCGATTTTGACTTTCCCGCTATTCCCGACTTCAAATGGAGCTTTAGAACAGAGCGCCATATTCTTGTCGGGGTTTTCTCACAGTGGAACAGGCTTCCGAGAAACCGGACGTCATATTCGTCAGCTTCGACGAGCCGAATGCCGATGCGCATTTCGAGAGGCTGAAAAGTTTTGAGCCCGCTGCGAAGCGCCTGCATGGGGTACGCGGAATTTATGCCGCCTATCAGGCTCTGGCGCAGCTCGCCACCACGTCCCACTTTTACATGGTCGATGCCGATAGCTGGATACTGGACGGTTTTTCCTTTGAGGTGCCGGATCATGCTGCGCAGGCCGACATCCGGATGTGGAGCGCGCGAAATGCCGTGAACGGCCTGCGTTGGTTCAATGGTGGATTGAAGCTCCTGAGCAGACGCGCGGTGGAGTCGATGAAGC